>WRJO01000040.1 GCA_009778545.1 Treponema sp.
AAGCTGTAAATCCCGACGATTTTGAACCGCCGCGAAAGCATTTTTCCCAGCGGCAGAAAAAGCAGCGATATGTACATCATCGCGCTGAGGATTCCGATATAGGTAGAGTTTGCCCCCAGCCGGATGGCGAACAGGGTGATGATGCTCCCCGTCATCAGATACCAGGACAGGGCGTTAAAAACACTGAAAATGTTGAACAGTTGGCGGGCTTTACCCAGGCGGTAGGGCGACAGTGGGGGGATCATGGCTATGGGTACCTCAATAATTCTTTTAACTGCTTTATTGACCAAATATCAGTTGGAAAATAAGCCGTCCCACCTTCATCTTTCTTAAAAACAAGAGTCGGCATAATGGAATTGTCATAGATCAATATTTTATCGCACATATTTATTATTTGGGGAAGCAACTCCAACGCCCTTACAAAACGACTGCGTATCTTGTCTTCCGGCACATCATGACCGCCATCACAGACTCTACCCCGTATTCGCGCTACATTGATATCTGCATTGCATGTCAGTACATAAATACATTGGATTTCATATCCACTTTCTTTTGCCTTTTGCAGCAAGAGCAAATTGCGATTGGTAGATAATACAGTCTCAAACGAAAAATCGGCTTTTTTCTGAACAAGCCGGTTTCGAAGCGCATCTGCTTGCTGCGCTGCCTGAAGATCGGTAAGAGCATATTCTCTTCTTAAATTGTCAGCATTTACATACACACCGAAAAGGGGCATCGAATTGGTAATGGTACTTTTGCCCGATCCATTCGGACCGGCGAAAACCAGAACTACCGGCTTAGACATATTCACGAGTGCCGTCGGCGTTTTCCAGGTATGCCCGCCCCAATTCTGTGTCAAACCGGGCAACAGGCAGTCCTTTGTTCTTTTTGGTCATTATACCTTTAATAACTGCATCATTAAACGCTCCAGTAATTTCATTAGTACTAAGACCCGAGAGCCCTCTATTCCCGGTATTTACTGTAAAAGGGATACCCCTTTCATCAACTGCTTTACGCAGAAAGATATTTATGGCATTGGACATATTTAACCCCAGGTATTCAAAAAGAGCTTCTGCGTTTTCTTTTAGCTCATTATTTACCCTAATTGTCACCCTGACATCTTGAGCTTGCATAATCCCATCTCCTCCTGAATATAATTATTTAATATTTCAGCTAATTGTCAACCATTATTCGGCATTTATATGACTTTTGGTGTATTAATGCTCTTTTCCCTGCCTTTTCAGCAGATTCCGGGCCATATCGAGGATAAATTCCTGGGTATCGGCGGTTAGTTTGCCGAAAACTGCCCCAAATATCATTTTGTAACATAACCATCATTTATCCTTCAACTGAAAAACAATATTTGGAAAATTCCGATATTTCACCGTATTAGGGTTGTTCGTGGAATTTATCAATAATATCAAATATTCAACCGGTCTGGGCATATTGTTTATAAACCAATCGAAAATAACCCTCAGGCTGCCGGTTAATTGATAACATATTTTGAAGCGACAAAGTGCATATTCTTCTTCTGGCAGCATTTTTTTGAATCTTTCAATTATCGATATTGGATATTTTTGCACTTCACGGAAAATACGATTCTCTATATCAGTTGTAGATAATATTTTCTTCAGATTTTTTTGGTGTTTAATCATAAATTTATAATCAAACAAAATAACAATGGTGTTTTGCTTCTCCTTATTTTCGTCCTTTTCTGCGGTTAGTATCTCTGTAATAAACGTCTTGTTCAGACATTCAAAAACAACATCGTCTTTTTCTTTATAGTTACGGTAAAAAGTCGTTCGTGCGATGCCCGCTTTTTCGGTAATATCTGAAACGGTTATTTTATTATAGGGCTTTTCATTCATTAATATCATTACAGCATCAAAAATCCATGATTTAGTCCGCTCTGACTGTCGGTTAGGTTTTCTCAATTTCTTCGACACTTTTCCCATTCTGTAGCAACCCCTACTATTATTCCGCTTTGTTCATTTTTATCAAAAAGACTTGATCCAGATATTACTTATGGTATTTCATTTTTTATGGAGATGCAAGAGTTTTTTTAAGGAAATATTGGATGAAAAATATCTTGTGTGCATTTTTTTTATTCCTCATGCTGATAATGCCTATTTATTCACAAGTCCTGGAAAGACCAAACTGCGGTGTCCAGAATGAAAATATCATTACGTCCTTTTCAATAGAGGGGCTAAAAAGGACTAAACCCTATGCAATAGAAATGCTTTTGCAAAAGTTTATTGGCTGTGATGCAGACGATGTAGACACCAATGATGTTTATGCAATCATAAAAGATACCAATATTCTGGAACCGTTATCCGTTGAAATAACGGATAACGAAACTGGTTATGGAAAAATGCTTATCGTAATTGTTCATGAAAAATGGTCTATTTTCCCTGTACCGTTTTTTTCAATTAATTCAGATAAATGGAATGCCGGTGCGGCGTTTATTGATGCCAACGCCTTTGGTTTGAGGGACATGATGCTTATTGCAGGCAGTTTTGGTTCCGAAAGCTGGTTCACAACTTTAATGTATATAAAATCGCCGAAAGCTGTAAGAAAATTCGGATTTTCAGCTATGGGAATGTTCCTGCACCAGGATACTGAAAATACCGATCAAACAGGGAACGATGTCTTGCAATGCTTTAACAGGCTTTCTATTAACCCTGATTTCTCTTTATCGTATTCTCTTTCAGAATTTATCAATTCCAGTTTGAGCGTTTCCTATCATTTCATTAAGCTTAATGATACGGAAAATCCAATAAATGCCCCTCAAAACGGAACACAGGCAATCAGTTTATCACCCCGTATCAGTACACGGTCAAGCAGTTGGGACGGTTATCTTCTTAACGAAAAAAATGCCTCTCTGAATTATACTTATAGATTCATCATAGGGGATAATAACGCACAATCCGTAACGCTTAACGCCGTTATTAATCATTCATTTATACCAGGGTTTAGGGTAACGGCAAAGACAGGATTATTGTTTTCTACAACTACCGCCTCTCCTTTTTTTGAATCCACACCAAGTCAAACGATAAATATTCTTTCAACAAATTATTCCGTACTTAATTATGCGGCAGCGTCTGTCGGACTGGAAAAGTACTTATTTAAATTTTCTTTCGGAACTATCTCGGCAGCAGCAGCGTATCAAGCGGCATATTCAGACGGAAAATTTTTACGCCATCAATTTGACCACGGTCTTGTTGCGACGATACAAATGTATCTCAGCAAAGTTGCTTTGCCGGGCATTGGGTTGGGAGCCGCCTATAACATTGGTAAAAACACTTTTCAATACGCAGCAAACGTCGGCATAACTTTTTAATAATGGGTTATGGAACAACAACAAAGTATATATAGGAGTTGGGAATAATTCAAATAGTACCATGCACTTAATCTTTGGTTTATTTAAAGAAGAGGTACAAGGATGAATGGCGTCGAATTTTTACCATTTCATTAATCCGCCAGAAACAATTCAGGAATTTCCTTTTGTATTATATCTCTAATTGTCTTTGTATGCGTTAGAACAAGACGCATATCGTCTTCGGATAGGCTTATACCCATATCATAACGGGGCTGTACCGAAAAGTAATTTATTATCGTGCAAAGGGAAGAAATATTAACAAACTCAGACAGATGCTTTTCTGCCATTTTGCAAAGTTTGTCTAAATCATGGATATACGGCGGATCATCTCCGAAAATCGTAAGCGCCCCTTTAAGATATTTCTCTACAGCCTGCTGGCAATGGAAAGCAATAATCTCAGTTGGTAACGGCCTCATATTTTCCGCAAGATGATCGGCAACAGACAAATGCTGCTCAGCCTGATGCTGCCAGTTCCTCTGCGTATTCATTTGTTCACCCATAAATCCGTACATCATCCAAGTCTATATTATCGCACAATTTAACCGTCGTCGCAATGCTAGCACATCAGCCGCAATTCTCCCGCCAGAAACAACGGTATGTCATAAAGCGTACTATCTGCACTGCTGCTCTGCCCCGGATCGGCAAGGGACAATCGGATTGCCTTTAGGGGTTTATACATCTCCATAAAAACTTTCAGGCTTTTTGCCTTCAGGTTTTTTTCGGCTTTTACCTCCAGAGGGATTATTTTGTTTCCCAACTGGATAACGAAGTCAACCTCGGCTTTGGCAGAACCTTCGCGCGTCCAATAATAAACCGGAATGTCTTCCGCAGCTTTTAATTCCTGCAGAACGAATTGCTCCGCAAGAGCGCCGTAGAAATGATCGAAAACGGCGGAGTCCCGATCAAGAAAAGCGGCAATATCCAAATCGGACATAGCGGAAAGCAGGCCCACGTCCAGCATATACAGCTTAAAATGAGCGGGATCGGCATAGCTTATTAGGGGATAGTGCGGCATGGTAATGCGGCATATCTCGTGCACAAGTCCGCATTTGGAAAGCCAGAACAGCGAAGAACGGTAGTCGCGCGATTTTGAACCGGGCTTAACGTCCCCATACACAAATTTTTTATTCTCCCTGGCAAGCTGGGCTGGAATGGAATTCCAGATGCGTATCACCCTGTCGGCGGAACCCATACCAATATGCTTTGAGAAGTCATTTTCGTAATCGGCAAGGATACGTTTTTGTATTACCCGAATTTTTTTAAAATTCTTTTCTTTGGTAAATGCCTGCACTGCTTCGGGCATACCGCCAACGTAAAAATAATATTTAAGATATTTTATCAAATCGTCCTTTACCAGAGTGACAAGACGAGGCTCTTGTTTTTCAATTGCAAGAGAAAGGCGGTCTTCGCCCAGGGCATTGAGAAATTCGGCAAGGGTCATGGGATACAGGGTAAGGCTGTCGGTCTTTCCCACGGGGAACGACTCATCCTGATGCAGGGCAATACCCAGAAAACTTCCCGCCGCGATAAGATGGTATTCGGGCGCATTTTCGCAAAAATATTTCAGGGAATTAAGCCCCCGGTTGCATTCCTGAATCTCGTCAAAAATAACAAGCGTTTCCCCGGGTCTGATGGATTCACCGGAGATAAAGCCCAATTCTTCAATAATGCGCCGGGGCTCAAGGTCGCCGTCAAATACCTTACGCGCCTGGTCATTGTTGAAAAAGTCGATATACACCGTGTTTTTGTAGGCGGTCTTTCCGAATTCCTTCATCAGCCAGGTTTTACCGACCTGTCGAGCCCCGGTGAGCAGGAGAGGTTTTCTGTCTGGTGCATCTTTCCAGGCCGCCAGAGATGCCATTACTTTTCGCTGCATACTGAAATGATACTACATCAATACACCTTTTTCCACCCAAAAAAGTGCTTTTGTTACACCTTTTTACATGGAAAAAGGTGTAGGCTACGCCGGCAAAATATCGCTTGCCTTTTGGATACAAGCGGTTTACTATGAACAAAAGCGATTTTCCTATCTTACACGCAGGAGGCATCATGATAGAACAAAGCGCAGACGCAAAAGCGGGCAAAAAGCTCAGCTACGGCATGATTGGCGGCGGGCAGGGGGCGTTTATCGGCGATGTGCACCGGAAATCCATCGCTCTGGACGGCATGGCGGAGCTTGCGGCGGGCTGTTTTTCCCGTTCGGTGAAAAATACCCAGGCTACGGGCGCGGCTTTGGGACTTTCGCCGGATCGCTGCTACAAGACTTTCGGGGAAATGGCCGAAAAAGAGGGAAAAAGGGCCGACAAAATCGACTTTGTCGTTATCGTTACCCCCAACAACAGCCATTTCGCCGTTGCAAAGGCCTTTTTAAGCCATGGGATCCATGTGGTCTGCGATAAGCCCCTCACCTGGGAAGTGGCCGAGGCGGAGGAACTGGCAGCCCTCGCCAAGAAAAACAAGCTGCTGTTTGCCGTAACCTACACCTACACCGGGTATCCCGCAGTAAAACAGGTGCGCGAGATGATCCGCGGCGGCGAAATCGGCCGCCTGCGCTTTGTCAACGCCGAGTACCCCCAGGAATGGCTTGCTGCGCCCGCTGAAAAAAGCGGCAACAAGCAAGCTAAATGGCGCACCGACCCTGCCGTTTCCGGCAAGTCCAACTGCGTCGGGGACATTGGCTCCCACGTCGAAAACATGATCTCGTACATGACCGGCCTGAAAATAAAGTCCCTGTGCGCCCGTCTGGATAAATTCGTCAAGGGCAGGGTGCTGGACGACAATGCCAGCATCATGGTTGAGTACTCGGGCGGGGCGAAGGGCCTGTACTGGTCGAGCCAGATCGCCGTGGGCTACGACAACGGCCTGCGTGTGCGGATCTTCGGCGAGAAGGGCAGCATTCAATGGGCGCAGGAAAACCCCAACTACATCGAGGTGTTCAAAATGGGCCAGCCCAAAGAAGTCTGGTCGCGGGGCAGGGATCCTTTCTGCCCGCACGCCCAGGGCTATTCGCGGATTCCGTCGGGACACCCCGAGGGCTACTTCGAGGCAATGGCGAACATCTACAAGACCTTTGCCAGAGCGCTGGCGAAAATAAAGGCAGGGCAAAAGCCCGACCAGGCGGATATGGACTTCCCCGGCGTTGAAATGGGAATCGACGGGGTGCGGTTCATAAATAAGTGCGTTGAAAGCTCCGATAAGGGAGCTATTTGGGTAAACTATTAACAACAGTAATTAAGGAGATATCGTCACTGCTTTGCAGTGACGTTCGATAAATTTCGCCGCTCACGCGGCGTACAGAGGAGTTAATTATGGCAAGACCGGTAACAATTTTTTCGGGACAGTGGGCAGACCTGCCCTTTGACACATTCTGCGCGAAGGTAAAATCCTTCGGCTACGACGGCGTTGAGATCGCCTGCTGGGGCGATCACATCGATTTAAAAAAAGCGGCGACCGATCCCGCCTACGTCGAGGACCGCAAGGCTATCCTGAAAAAGCACGGCCTAAAAACCTGGGCCATCGGGACCCACCTGCCCGGTCAGTGCGTGGGCGACAACTGGGACCCCAGGCTGGACGGTTTTGCCCCGGCGGCGCTGGCGGGAAAGCCGGAAGAAATCCGCAAGTGGGCGATTCAGGAGATGAAGTACGCGGCGGCGGCGGCGAAAAACATGGGCGTTAAAGTCGTTACCGGCTTTTTGGGCAGCCCGATTTGGGCGTACTGGTACTCCTTCCCCCAGACCACCGAAAAAATGATCGACGACGCCTTCAAACAAATCGTCAAACTCTGGTCGCCGATTTTTGACGAGTTCGACAAATGCGGCGTTAAGTTCGCCCTGGAAGTGCATCCGACGGAGATTGCCTTTGACTACTACACCGCCGAGCGGCTCCTGAAAGAATTTAAAAACCGCAAGACGCTGGGCTTTAACTTCGATCCGTCCCACCTGCTCTGGCAGGGGGTGTCGCCGCACCTTTTCCTGCGGGATTTTGCGTCTAAGATCTACCACGTCCACATGAAGGACGCAGCGGTGACACTGGACGGCAAGGCGGGCATTCTCGGCTCGCACATCACCTTTGGCGACACGCGGCGGGGCTGGAACTTCCGCTCGCCGGGGCACGGAGACGTGGACTTTGAGAACATCATCCGCGAACTGAACGCCATGAACTACAAAGGCCCCCTTTCGGTGGAATGGGAAGACTCCGGCATGGACCGGGAATACGGCGCGAGGGATGCCTGCGAATATGTCAACAGCATCAATTTTTCGCCGTCAAACGTGGCCTTCGACAAGGCGCTTAAATCGGATTAGATGGACGGTTGCACATAACGCATGGCAGGGGAAGGCGGACGCGGCGAGATAATTCTTTCCATCCAGAACATCACCAAGGAATTCAGCGGGGTAAAGGTTCTGGACAATGTTTCTTTCGATCTCCGCAGGGCCGAGATAATGGGGCTTATCGGGGAGAACGGCGCCGGCAAATCGACCCTGATCAAGATCATCACCGGCATTTACTCGCCCAGCGGGGGTTCGCTGTCTCTTAACGGAAAGCCGACGGTTATTCCCGACTACATCGCCGCGAAAAAACTCGGCGTTTCGCTGGTACCCCAGGAATTCAACCTTATCAACACCCTTGCGGTGTACGAGAACATTTTCCTGGGAAACGAAATCCGCAAAAAATCGGGGCTGCTGGACAAGCCGAAAATGCGGGAGCTTGCCGCAAAGCAGCTTGAAGAACTGAAGATGCCCGTGGGGGTCAACCAGCTTGTCAGCAGGCTTTCGGTCGCCGGAAAACAGATGGTGGAAATTTCCAAGGCGCTGATGCTTCATGCGCGGCTTTTGATCATGGACGAGCCGACCACCACCCTGACCGGCCGCGAAACCGAAACCCTGTTCGCCCTGATGCGCGACCTTAAATCGCAGGGCGTTACGATCATCTTTGTTTCGCACAAGCTCGGCGAGATCAAGACGATCTGCGATCGCGTAACGGTGCTGCGCGACGGCGCTTTGATCAGCGTGGACGAGGTTTCCGAGGTGAACGAGGAAGACATCGCCCGCAAGATGATCGGCCGCACCGATTTTAACCGGATCTTTCCCAAAAAAATCCCCCGCCCGGCGGACGAAACGGTACTCGAAGCCGACGGCCTGTCGATAAAGGGCCTTTTGCACAGCATTTCTTTTTCGCTGCGAAAAGGCGAGATACTCGGCTTTGCCGGGCTGGTCGGTTCGGGGCGCACGGAGCTTGCCGAGGCGGTTATGGGCCTGCGGCAAATTAACGGCGGGACCGTTACCCTGAGCGGATACGGCAATGTGGCAATCAGAAAGCCGTCCCAGGCGGTGCATTACGGCCTGGGCTATATCAGCGAGGACCGGCAGGGCAAGGGCATCGTGCAGCACTTCAACCTGCCGCAGAACATCACCCTCATTTCATTAAAAAAATACTTGCAGGGAATTTTTATCAATAAAAAAGCAGAATCGGACAAAACCGGCGAATACGCCAAAACCTTCCACATCGCAGCCGCCTCGCAAAAAATGGCTTTACGTTACCTTTCCGGCGGCAACCAGCAGAAGGTGTACCTGTCCCGCTGGCTGGACACCAGCCCTTCGATACTGATCCTCGACGAGCCGACCAGGGGCATCGACGTGAACGCCAAGCACGAATTTTACGAGTTTATCCACCAGTTGGCTTCAAGGGGAATTTCCTGCTGGGTCATTTCCTCGGAGCTGGAAGAAATAATCGGCCTGTGCAGCAGGGTCTATGTCATGCGGGAAGGCTCGCTGACCGGCTGCCTGGAAGGGGCCGAAATAAACGAGGAAGAGATAATGTTCCGCGCTACGGGAATTAGGGGGACTCAGATCTGATGAAAATACAAATGAAGATGCCGAATTTGCAGGCGATGGCAAAAAACTTTAAATGGATTCGCTCCATTAAATGGAGCGAACATTCCACCGGATTGGGCTTTATTTTGCTCTTCGTGCTGGGTACGTTTATTTCATGGAACGCGCAGAAGTTTGTCGGGGTACCTACCTTTATCAAGCCGGGCAACCTCCTGATGGTGCTGCGGCAGGTATCGTACACGGGGATCATCGCCCTGGGGATGACATTGATCATCATCTCCGGCAGCATAGACCTTTCCGTCGGATCGATGACGGCGTTTGTCGGCGGCGTAGCGGTTTTTCTGCTGCAGAAATTTCCATCCGATTCGCTTCTCGGCGTGTTTGTCACTCTGCTGTTCGCCCTTGTTTTCGGCACGGCCTGCGGCTTCGTAAACGGCTTCATGGTAACAAAGGGACGCATTGCCCCGTTTATCGCAACGCTGGGCACAATGGCGATCTTCCGCTCGCTGATTCTGTATTTTTCAAAGGCGGCGAATATCGTGTCGCCGAATACGGAATTTATCAAATTCGGCCCGGCGAGCATTCTGGGGGTATCGCTGCCCGTGTGGATTTTTCTCATTCTGGCAGCCGTAATGCACCTTTTATTGAACAACACCCGCTTTGGGCGGTATATCTGTGCCGTGGGAGCCAATGAACAGGTTGCACGATACTCGGCAATTAATGTACAATTAATAAAGCTCATCCCCTACGCCATCACGGGGTTTACCGTGGCGGTTTCTTCGATGCTGTGGGGCTCGCGGCTAAACGGCATACAGCCCAGCCAGGTAGGGCAGGGCTACGAGCTTGAGGCGATAGCGGCGGTGGTAATCGGCGGCACCTCGATGAACGGGGGAAAGGGAACGATCATCGGCACGGTGCTGGGCGCCGTTATGCTGGGGATGATCAACAACATGCTGGTTCTGGGGGGCGTTTCATCGTTCCTCCAGGAGGCGGCGCGGGGTTTGGTTATAATTGTGGCGGTATTGCTGCAATACAATAGCAATAAATAATCAGGAGGAAAAGATGAAAAAAATTGCGATTGGTCTTCTGACAGTTCTGCTGGCGGGAACGCTTGCCGTAACCGGATGTACGAAGAGCGACGGCGCTTCGGCCATCAAAATCGGCGTGGCGGTTCCCACTGCGGATCACGGATGGACCGGCGGCATCGGCTGGTGGGCGGACTACAAGGTTGGGGAACTGAAAAAACAGCATTCCAACATTCAATTCAACGTTGTCCACTCGGCAAACGCCACCCAGCAGGTTACCGACGTTGAAAACCTGGCAGCCTGGGGCATGAATTACCTGGTAATTCTTCCCCACGAATCCGCCCCGCTGACCCAGCCGGTTAAGGAACTGGCCGCCAAGGGCATCCGCTGCATCGTGGTAGATCGCGGTCTGGAAGACACCAACTTTGGCTATGTCAACCTCGCCGGCGACAACCCCGGCATGGGCCGCATGTCCGGCCAGTGGCTGCGCGACACCATGGTAGACGAGCACCTGACTAACTACGTGGTGATGGGCGGAATGCCTGTCGTTATCGACGGCGAGCGCATGAACGCGTTCTTTGACGAAATGAACCACGAAGCTTCGCTGGTTAACCTGCAGGGCGGAAACAGGTACGAATTCGCCAACTGGTCAACCCAGGACGGCCTACGGATCATGGAGACGTTCCTCCAGCAGTATCCCAGGATCGACGCGGTATTCTGCCAGGATGACGACGTGCTTACCGGCGTACTCCAGGCCATCAAGGAAGCCAACCGGGCCGACGTAAAAATCGCCCTGGGCGGCGCCGGTTCCAAAGCCGTGTACGAGATGATCATGCACCATGATCCGCTGGTACGGGCATCGGCGACCTACCATCCCTCGATGATTGCCGACGGCATCCAGTACGCAGTAGACGTAGCCCTTGGCAAAAAGAGCGACGACTTTGTCAAAGCCAGCTCTCCGGTCACGGTGGTTATCCCCTCGGAGATGGTCACGATAGACAACGTAGCGCAGCACTACAACCCGAATTCTTCGTTCTAATTACGGTAACGAAAACCAAAAAGGGAGGCCTTTGCCTCCCTTTTTTTTTGCTTCTCCTATTTACTCAGTATACTGAGTAAATTACTCAGTTTGGAAGAACCGTTTTCTGACAAGCCTGTTAGCTGTTCAGCGCGGCGATTTCGTCCCGTACTTTCTGCGCCAGTTCAACCGCCGCCGTTTCCAGTTCTACCAGGCGGTTTTCCTTTTCGCTGCGGTGCTTGATCTCGACCTGCGCCTTTGGCTGCGACAGGCCCTTGCCGCCGACCACTACGCGCCAGGGAATCCCGATAAGGTCGGCGTCGTTGAATTTTACGCCGGGGCGTTCGTTGCGGTCGTCGAGCAGCACCTCAAGGCCGGCCTTTTCGAGTTCGGCGGCAAGGCGATCGGAGGCGGCTTTTACGTCCCCTTCGTACTTGATGGGAACGATGATGACGTGATACGGGGCGACCGACGCCGGCCACACGATGCCCGCTTCGTCATGATGCTCTTCGATGACCGAGGCAAGGGCGCGGTCGATGCCGATGCCGTAACTGCCCATAGTCGGGATCGTTGCTTTGCCGTTTTCATCGAGGTAGCTTACGTTCATGCTGCGGGTGTATTTGTAGCCGAGCTTGAAGATGTGGCCCAGCTCGTTGCCTTTCTTTTCGTACAATTCCCCGCCGCAGAGCGAGCAGCGGTCGCCGGACCTGACGGTGCGCAGGTCGCCGGTCATCCAGCCGGAAAAATCCCGGCCGTACGCTACATGCCGGTAGTGCAGGTCTTTCGCCAGCGCGCCAGTTACGGCGTCGTTCATGCCGGTAACGGTGTGGTCAACGATGAGCGGCAGGCCGGCCAGCCCGACGGGGCCGGCAAAACCCACCGGCGCGCCGGTCAGCCGGACAACGTCGGCATCTGCGGCGAGGCTTACCTCTCCTGCCTTGACCAGCGCGGCAAGTTTTGCCTCGTTTACGTCAAGGTCGCCGCGGATGGCGACGGCAAAAAAGGCCTCGCCGTACATTTCAACGCCGCCTTTCGCGCCGTCTGCCGGTTTTTTCCGCTCAAGGCCTTTGCAGCCGGGCGCGGCGGATAAATCAAGCTCGACATTAACGGCGCGGTAGATCAACGTCTTGATGAAACGCTGCGGCGTTGCCGAGAGGAACGCGCACAGTTCGTCGATGGTGGTAACATTGGGGGTATCAATTTTTTCGTAGGGGGGAGTGTCCGCGGCGGCGGCTTTCGCCGCCTCAAGCGAAGGCTGTGCGGCAGAGTCTGGAGCACAGCCGGCTTTTTCCACGTTGGCGGCGTAGTCGCAATTGGTGGAACCAGTTCCCCTGCAGAGGATCAGGGTGTTGTCGCCGATTTCGCTTTCCACCATAAATTCTTCCGAGCCGGAGCCGCCCATCGCGCCGGAGTCCGCCTTGACGGGGATCACCGAAAGGCCGCACCGTTTGAAAATTTTCCGGTAGGCGCGGCCCATCGCCTGGTAGCTCTCGTCCAGGCTTTCATCGCCGGCGTTATACGAATACGCGTCCTTCATGACAAATTCGCGGCCGCGCATCACCCCGTAGCGGGGGCGTATCTCATCGCGGTACTTGGTGTTGATCTGGTACAGCACCAGGGGAAGCTGGCGGTAGCTGGAAAGCTCGTCGCGTACAATGGCGGTAAAGGCCTCCTCGGCGGTGGGGGAAATGACAAAATCGTTGTCCAGCCGGTTTCTGGCGCGCAGCATCCCCTCGCCCATCGCGTCCCAGCGTCCCGATTCTTTCCAAATCTCGCCGGGCAGTACCACCGTGGGCTTAATTTCCAGCGCGCCGATGGCGTCCATTTCCTCGCGGGCTATCTGTTCCACCTTGCGGAAAGAGCGCAGGCCCAGCGGCAGGTAGGCGAACAGGCCGTTGGCGAGTTTCCGTATCATTCCGGCGCGGAACATCAGCCGGTGGCTTGCGATAACGGCGTCGGCGGGAACCTCCCGCAGGGTGGGAATAAAAGTGCTTGAGTAATTCATGATAATTGCACTATACCAATAAGCCCAGTGGTATTACAATGAGCTATGAGCAGCAGCCTGTCCCAGATAAACCTGATACGCGAGGCGTTTCTGTACCAGAGCCGTTTTGAAGGCTCCACCATGGTGTTCAAAATTGATTTTCCCGTAACCGAAGATCCCGGTTTCCCCAGTTTAATGAAAGACCTGGCGCTGCTCGCCAAGACCGGTTTCCGGATCGTGATAGTGCCGGGGGCAAAGGAATCGATAGACACGGTGCTCAAGCAGCACGAGATCATTTCTGCATTCGGCGGCGGCGGCGATTCGGGGGAACCGGCGAGAATCACCGGGGAACAGGCAATTCCCTTTGTCGAAATGGCGGCGTTTCATGTTGCGACCCGTTATATGACATTGATGTCCGGCAGCCGGGTGGAGGCCCTGATCGGGAATTTTGTCCGCGCCAGGGGGCTGGGAGTGGTTAATGGTATCGACATGGGGCAGACAGGAACCGTCGATAAAATTTACGCCGATTCAATCCGGCGGGTGCTGAACCTGGGCATGGTTCCCATTCTGCCCTGCATCGGCTGGAGCCCTTCGGGCAAGAGCTACAATGTGCCCAGCGACGAAATCGCACTGGCGGTTTCGCAGGCGCTGGGCGCGGCAAAGCTGTTCATCGTTTCTACCCAGGGGGGAATATGCCGCGGCGACTGCCCGCTGCCGCAGGATATCGAAATCAGGGAAGACGGCAGCGTTCGGCTGACCCCGCAGGAAACGGAAGCGATCATTTCGCTGATGGCCGGCGCACATGCTGCCGGCGGACAGAAGGCGCCGCATTTGCCGCAAACCCTGCGGGGACTCAGGCTGGCGCTGCGGGCATGTCGGGCAGGGGTCGACCGGGTACACCTGATCGACGGCAGGGAGGAAGGGACCGTTCTGCGGGAACTGTTCTCCAACCTCGGCGCAGGGACGATGGTCTATGCCGATGAATACGAATCGATCCGTGACTTTCACAGCCGGGACCTGCCCGACCTGCTGCGCCTGATGGAACCGCTGATGCAGGCGGGCATCCTCATCCGGCGAACGGCGGATCAGATACAGGAAAAGCGGGACGACTATGCCGTCTTTGAGATCGACGGCTCGATCCACGCCTGCGGGGCGCTGCATGACTGGGGCGAAGGCCGGGGGGAAATTGCCGCCGTCGCTGCCGACCCCCTCTATTCCGGGATGAACCTGGGGCGGCGGATAGTCGGCAGCCTGATAGAAAAGGCCCGCAAAAAGGGCATGAGCGCCGTATTTGTCCTGACCACCCAAACCCAGGACTGGTTCGAGTCCCTCGGCTTCCGCGAAGCCGCCATAGACAGCCTGCCAGAACGGAAGCGGCAGGCATATGATTATGAACGCAAAAGCAAAGTTTTTTCGCTTGAATTGGAGCGGCAAGTAGATATACACTGAACATTAGGGAGAAAACGATGAAGCTTAAATTCAAACTTAGCCTTTTAGTGATTGGCATCATGACGGTCGTGGTAGCGGGAATTGCCGTACTTCTGTTAATTGAGTCCTCCGGCATTACCCGCGGCTTAAGTATTGAAAAAATGCATCGATTGGTCGCCGAACAGGCCGAGTACTGGAAGGGCCAGCAGGAACGCCGTTTGCAGGTGCTTCGCAGCCTTGCCTATGTTATGAACGAGTACGAAAGCATTCCGGCTGATGAGCGCCGCGAACGCTTCGACAACATGCTTTCGGGCACGATCATTTCAGAACCCGACCTTATCAACCTGTATGTAGTCTGGAAACCAAACTCCATAGACGGCATGGATGCCGCATTCATCGACCGTGTAGGTTCCGGCCCGGACGGGCAGTACGCCATTACCTACACCAGGGAAGACGGCGACATAGATGCCCGGACTACTACCGATATACCGGCTTCAATGGCCTACATAACCGGCCCGAACTCAAAAAGGGACCGAATCGAACACCCCATTCCCCGGCACATAGATGGAAGGGACACCTATCTGCTCAGGATGATGGTTCCCATCATCAATTCCCGCACCAATGAGACGGTAGGGGGCGTGGGCTGCCTAATGGACATTGATGCGATACAGCAGGCGGTGACGCAGGTTGTAAAAACCTACGAAGAGATAGCCGCCATGGTAATGTATTCGGGGAACGGCATGATAATGGGCCACCTGGCCCCTGATCAGGTAGGAAGCATGATCGACGTAGAAGCGATTTACGGCGAACATGTGCAGGATGCAAAAAGGGCCGTGCTGAGCGGGGAAATGTATACCTGTAATTCGTTTTCCCCGCGCCTTAATACGAACATGGAAATCGTCATGGTCCCCATCCGCTTTGGAAACTCGGACAACGTATGGTCGGTTATGGTAACGACGCCGGAAGCGCACATCATGAAGGAAGTAAACAGGCTGACCACAACCACCGTCATTGTGGCGGCAATAGCGATAGCAATAACGGCGATTATTTTATTCCTGGTCCTCAGTTCGGTCACCCGGCCCGTCGCCAAGGTGGCGGATACCCTGAAGGATATTTCCGAAGGCG
The DNA here is from genome assembly GCA_009778545.1 of Treponema sp. Classification (GTDB taxonomy): domain Bacteria; phylum Spirochaetota; class Spirochaetia; order Treponematales; family Breznakiellaceae; genus WQXQ01. The sequence goes on from WRJO01000040.1 coordinate 15,785, forward strand.
AAGGGGATCTGACCAAGCAGATAATCGCCAGCTCAAAGGACGAGATAGGGGACCTTTCCCGCTACTTTAACCTGACCCTGGAAAAAATAAAAAACCTGGTCTTCGCCATTAAAAAAGAAGCGTCTACCCTGTCCGACATCGGCAGCGACCTCGCCAGCAACATGAGCGAAACAGCCGCTGCGGTAAACGAGATAACCGCCAACATCCAGAGCATCAAGACGCGCATCATCAACCAGAGCGCCTCCGTTACCGAAACCAACGCCACCATGGAACAGATAACCGTCAACATCGACAGGCTCAACGGGCATGTCGAGCGCCAGTCTGCCAGCGTCGACCGCTCCTCATCAGCAATCGAACAGATGATCGCCAACATCCAGTCCGTAACCCAGACCCTCGTTAAAAACGGCGACAACGTTAACGAACTGACCGACGCTTCCGAAGACGGACGCAACGGACTGCAGGAAGTGGCAGCGGACATTCAGGAGATCGCCCGCGAGTCCGAGGGCCTTTTGGAGATCAACTCCGTCATGGAAAACATCGCCAGCCAGACCAACCTGCTTTCGATGAACGCGGCGATTGAAGCGGCACATGCGGGCGAGGCGGGCAAAGGCTTTGCCGTCGTCGCCGACGAGATACGCAAACTGGCGGAGAATTCAAGCGAGCAGTCCAAGACTATCAGCACCGTACTTAAAAAAATAAAAGCGTCGATCGATAAAATAACATCGTCCACGGACAACGTCCTGCGGAAATTTGAAGCCATCGACAGGAGCGTCAGAACGGTAGCGGAGCAGGAAGAGAACATCCGCAACGCGATGGAGGAACAGGGCCAGGGGAGCAAGCAGATACTGGAGGCCATCGGCGCCGTGAACGAGATAACCGGGCAGGTAAAGGGCGGATCGACTGAGATGCTGGAGGGCTCGTCCGAAGTGATCCGGGAGAGCAAGAACCTTGAAAGGGCGACGCAGGAGATCACCACGGGCATGAACGAGATGGCGCTGGGCGCAGATCAGATAAACACCGCAGTACATTCGGTGAACGACCTATGCGGCAAAAACCAGCATGGAATTGACAACCTGATAAAAGAAGTATCAAAGTTTAAAGTAGAATAACAGGAGGTTTTCCTTATGATAAAAGGAATTGCCAATTTGCTTGTCGCCCTGAACGGCAATGTCAAAAAAGGACAAATCGCTGCAGGGCTGGCATGGGGTCTCCTGCTGGGACTCGTTCCGGCGGGCAGTTTTTTCTGGATAATACTGCTGGTGGTGTCATTTTTATTTTCCCACCACCACGGTTCCAAAATACTCGTCATGGCGATAGTCAAACTGATCCTGCCGATGTTGGCCCCTCCGATTGACCTGCTGGGATGGGAGATCCTCCACGCAGCCCCGCTGCAGGGCCTGTTCACCTCTCTGTACAACATGCCCTTTGTTCCATATACGAAATTCAACAACACCCTGGTCGCCGGCGGCATTGCGGCCGGCATCGTGCTGTCGGCCCTGCTATTTTTCATTTCCATGCCGCTCATAGACCTGTACCGGAAAACTATCGGGCATAGGATCAGGGAATTTAAAGTGGTAAAAATCATTTTAAAATTCCCGTTATTTAAGGCGATAGACAGCGCAATAGCCGCCATGAACAAGGGCAAGTAGGGAGAAGGTATGAAAGATAAAGACGGAAAAGTACCGGGGAAAATAAAAAAACCCATCAAAGAAAAGGCATTCAGAAAACGCTATCTTAAATATATTCCGCAAGATGCCGACAGGGACTGGTTTGCATCGCAGTTCGATCTGAAGGACGGCAAATACCGTATCCGCGAAGGGATCGACAAGGCCGGGGCAAAAAGGCTGAAACAACTGCTTGTCGTGATAAACAAAAACCACAAGGGCCCAGTCCGCATGGTCCCCTTTGTCCTGGCGGGCATTATTTTTGGCGGAACTGCGGTCTTTTTCATTGTTTTCGCCAATCCCCTCCTGCAGCGGGCGATGGAAAAGGGGCTTGAGGCGATTTTCGAGGCAAAGTCCGACGTGCACAACCTCCGCATCAGCCTGATCGACTTCAGCATCAGCACGGGGGGAATCACCGTGGCGAACCGCGACAAGCCCATGACAAACCTGTTCCAGATGGGCAGGACGAGAATCAAACTGAAACCGGAAGCGGTGCTGCGGGGGAAAATTTACATTGAGGAGGTACGCGCCGACACCATCCGGTTCGGGACAGAGAGGACCGTTTCCGGCGCTTTGCCGAATTACATACCAAGATCCCAAAGGGAAAAACAAAAAACCGAAGCGCCGCCTCTTGTCGATCTTCAGAACTTTGACGCGATGGGCCTGCTTAACCGCGAGTTCGACAAGCTCCACACGCCGAAGCTGTACGACGACGCCATCGGCGCGTACAACGATACCGCAGCGAAATGGAAGGGCCAGGTTGATCTGGCAAAGGCAAGAACCGAAGAGCTGAAATCCGCGGCGCAGCCCTTTATTAATTTTACCGTTCCCAATGTCGATGTCCGCAATGTCGAATCGGTCAGGCAGGCGGTGAATGACGTTAACACAATGATTAATAACGTGAATACAATGATATCCACCGTGCAAACTGCGGCCAACGATGCGGCAAACATGGTCACAAGCATTGAAGATGACATAAACACCGTGCGGAATCTGGAGCAGAGCGCCCGCAATGCCATTACCGATGACATCAATCACCTGAAATCGTACATCGACATCAACAGCGGCGCAGCATTCGCAGCGCTTGAACCGTCTGTCCGCGAAGTACTTACCGATACCGGGGAATTGTACTTCGACTACGGGCTTCGCGCCCTGGAAGTCCTGGAAAAAATCAAGGCGATGGCGGAATCGATGCCAAAAACGGAAAAACCCGCGAAAGAGCAAAAAGTGGTCTTCAGGGGAAGGGATGTCATTTTCCCGACGAGGGCGTACCCCAAATTTTACCTTGGCATTGTGGCGTCCGATTTTACCATCCAGCCGTGGAACTGGGCATTTGACATGCGGAACATCAGTTCCAGCCCCGATATAACAGGCCGCCCCGTTACGCTGAAACTTGCGGTTAAGGAAGAATCGGGCAGCCTCGAGCGGCAGGTTGCGTTTAACGGCAGCGCCGATTTTACATCCGCAGCCACCGACCGTTTCGGGGCGGAAGTCTCGGGCAGCGGTTTTCCCGTCAGCCTGGGCGACGCCCTTGCCAAAGCGGGGATAAACGGCTTAAAAAGCGATGCGGTATTTTCGGTTAATGTAACCGGCTATACCGGCGGCGGCTTTTCAGGCGGCGGGGACATTATGCTGAACAATGCCATGCTGGTAGACCCGGTGGGAACCATAGCCCAGGCGCTGGACACAGCGGTCCGGCAGGCGGGGAATATCAACCTTGGCATACAGTACAGCCATCATGTTGACAGGACCGATGAATTTCATCTGACGACCAACATCGCCGAATTGATGGCGCAGGCGCTCAGGCGTATTGTGGAAGAATACGCGAAAAAAGCGATGGACGAAATTGAGCGGGTACTGCGGGAGAAAATAAACCAGTACATCGACGGCAGGTTCGTCTCGAAGGAAGAACTCGATGTCCTCTTTGCACTGGCACGGGGCGACAAGGCGGCGATGGACGAACTGAAAAATATCCTCAACAACAAAAAAACCGAACTGGAACAGAAGCTGAGGGAGTATACCAATCAGGTAAAAGACGCCGCAGATCAGGCGGTACAGCAGGTAAAGGAAGAGGTTACGCAGCAGGTCGAGCAGGTAAAAGAAGAAGCGACACAGCAGGCACA
>WRJO01000041.1 GCA_009778545.1 Treponema sp.
AAGCGTGCCATGGGTGCATGGTGCGCTTGGCCTCCGACGGGCCCCGAAACAAATTTAATAGAGGTGTTTTCCAGAATTTTGAACCATAGCGACAGACACGGAACGCATTGACACCGGTGTTGGTTCCGTGCAAGTATGCGGTCATGAATCCACTTGCAGACGAATTGAACACCATCCTCGAAGATACCATCGCGGGCAGGCTGCTGTCCGACCTGGGGCGGCGGTTTTACTTTCCAAAGGGCATTATCGCCCAGTCGGCGGAGGCGAAGAAGTCCGCCACAATGGCGAACGGCACTATCGGCATGGCCTATTCAAAGGGCAAACCGCTGATCCTTTCGGCAATCGCCGACAACATGGCGTCCCTCAGCCCGGAAGAGTCGGTCGCGTACGCCCCCACCGCCGGTATCGAAAAGGCGAGGACGGTCTGGAAAGACCTCTTGATCAGGAAAAATCCATCGCTGGATCCCGAGCAGATCTCTTTGCCCGTGGTTACGCCGGGGCTGACCTCCGGCCTAAGCTGCGTGGGGGATATGTTTATCAGCAAGGGGGAGAGCATCATCGTCAGCGATCCGTGCTGGGACAACTACAGCCTGATCTTCGATGTGCGCCGGGGGGCGGAACTCGTGCCCGTCACCTTTTTCGGCGTGGGGAAGGGGCTCGACATGGATGCGATTGCTGCGGCGGTGCGGCACATGGCCCAGTCCGGCACGGTGCGGATACTCTTCAACTTTCCCAACAACCCATCCGGCTACTCCCCAACGATTGACGAAGAAGAGGCGCTGGTCAGCCTTATCCGCGAAACCGCAGAGGGCGGCACCGACGTGCTGGTGATCTGCGACGACGCATACTTCGGCCTGTTCTACGAAGACGACATCTCCCCGGAATCGCTGTTCGTCCGTTTCGCCAACATCCACGAACGGGTGCTGGCAATTAAAATCGACGGCCCCATTAAAGAAGACTATGTGTGGGGGCTGCGGATGGGCTTCCTCACTTACGGTTCAAAGGGCCTTGGGCAGGGGCATTACGACGCGCTGGTGAAAAAACTCATGGGGGCGATACGGTCTTCGGTTTCGTGCGCCAATACCAGCGCCCAGTACCTTATGCTCAAGGCGATGGAAGACCCCCGCACCGAAAGCGAAAAGGCCGTCTACCGGGAAATGCTCCAGCACCGCTACAACCTGGTAAAGGATTTTGTCAGCGCCAACAGCGATCATCCGGTGCTGCGGCCGCTGCCTTTTAACTCGGGCTATTTTATGAGCTTCCACTGCAATGTGGACGCGGAAGCCCTGCGGCAAAAACTGCTGGCAGAACACGGCATCGGGGTAATCGCCCTGGGCGAACACTATCTGAGGGTAGCGTTCTCAAGCATAGATGAAGAGAACATCATCCCGGTATTCTCGCGGATATACGCTGTTGCGGAAAAGCTCGGCGAAGCCGGTTTCTAGGCGCCGATGAGCTGGGTTCCAATATCGGCAAGTTCCGGCATCTGCTGGTAAAGCGGGGTTTTGTCCTTTGATGCCGCCTGGTCGATCTCGGCAAGCCGGACGTACAGATCGTGGAGCATGTCGGCGAACAGCTTGAGGTTAAAGGAAAAGTTATTAATCGCCATGTCCCGCAGCACCTTGTCCGGCCCGCCAGATCCCATGCCGCCAAGCCTGTGCCTGAGCGTGGGGGCGATTTCAAAACGTGTGGCGTAGACAAACCTCGCCGATGCCGCAATCTGGCGGTACAGCTCGTCAAGATGAAAACCCTGATACCGGTACTGCTCGAATTTCTCCGTCAGGGCTTCGATGTGGTCCCATGTTTCCTTATCGATCGACAACTGCAGCAAGGCAGGCCGGATAAAGCGGTTGGAAATGTTAGCCCTGTAATGCTCGCTGATTCGTTCAACCAGGCGCATAATATAAGCGTCTTTTACCTGATCCAAAATGCCTCCCTTTTAATTACTATACTACTACTTTCGCCGATTGACAAGCAATGCGGGGAAAAATAGGATAAATCAATGCGCCGGCCAATTTTTCTTTTATGCGTGTATTTAGCCATTGGCGCCCTTTCCTGTTCAGCGGGGGGTAGCAAAACGGCCATACTCTGGTCGGACAGGGCTGAATTCGCCTTTTATGGCGAGTACTTTAACGCGGCGCAGGATCAGTACAAGATAGAAACGCTCTATTACGACTCTCCTGCCCAGAAGCTGCGCGACAGCGGCGCCCAGACGCCGGACATCGTCGCGGGAAGCTGGCTGAAAAGCGCCTCCACGAGGGTGTACTTCAGGCCGCTGGACAAGCACCTCAGGGGAAACGCCCTTCAGGAAAGCGCCTTTTATTCCCGGCTTTTGGCGATGGGAAACATCGACGGAAAGCAATACCTCTTGCCGGTGTCATTTAACGCCCCGGTGGTGATCTTTGCCCGCGACAAGGGCGAGCAGATGTCCAATCCCTTTACCATCGGTTTTGAGGAGATGAAAAACCTGGGGCAGTCGTACAACGCGGAGACCGGGGGCGTGTACACCCGCATGGGTTTTTCGCCGGCATGGGACGACAATTTCCTGTTTCTCGCTGCTACGCTGCGGGGCGCGTCGTTCAGGGAGGCCGATCCCATTGCCTGGGACGATGACGCCCTTGACGAGGCGATGAACTTTATCAGGAACTGGACGTACGAAGCCAATTCCGGCACCCAGGCCGTCGATGATTTTACCTTCAAGTACTTTTACGATCCTCCGGCGAAGCTTGCCATATCGGGGAGGATTCTCTTTACCTGCATGGACAGCGACAGCTTTTTCATCCTTGCCGAGGACCAGCGCAACAGCCTGGACTTCCGCTGGATTGCCGAGCACGAAACGATCCCCCTTGGCGAGCGGTCGGTGTACCTTGGCCTGTCGAAGAAAGGCAAGGGAAAAAAGGCCGCCGACGCGTTCCTCCGCTGGTTCTACAGCGCCTCCACCCAGCGCTACCTTCTCGAACAGAGCCGCCAGAACCGCATGCAGGAAACTTCCTTCGGCATCGGCGGGGGGTTCTCGGCGCTGCGTCCCGTAACGGAACAGGTTTTTCCCCAGTTCTACCCCGGCCTGCTCGGGCACATGCCCCCCGAGGACTTTCTCTCCCCGGCGAACATTCTTCCCGGCAACTGGATGACGCTCAAGGAGCGGGTCATACTCCCCTACCTCCACGACCGCGCCCGCCAGGACGGCAGCGAAAGAGTCTACCAGCTCGAACGCCGCCTCGCCGACTGGCTCAGGGTTAACCGTTAATTCCCTTTATCTCACACAGAGGCACGGAGGCGCGGAGTTTAATATGCTTTATACCTTAGTGCCCCTGTGCCTCTGTGCCTCAGTGAGGAATATAGAGAATAACAATTATAACGGTAATCGCAGACGGAAGACGGAGCCTTCGCCGGCGTGGCTTTCGGCTTCGGCGGTTCCGCTGTGGAGCAGGGCGATGTGGCGGACTATGGCAAGGCCCAGGCCGGTGCCGCCCGCCTCGCGGCTGCGGGCGCGGTCTACGCGGTAGAAACGCTCAAAGATGCGCCCCATGTGCTCGGCGGGAATGCCGATGCCCTTGTCTTTTACCTCAATAACAAGATGCCCGTCATCCTTAAATGCCTTTACCTTAATTCGCGAGCCGGAATCGGAGTATTTAATGCCGTTGTCAAGAAGGTTCACCAGCGCCTGAATGACAAAAGAACCGTAGAGCCGCGCCGAAAGATCGGCAGGGCAGTTTACCTCAATCGTAACGTTTTTTTTGCGGGCGGCAATCTCTGCCATCCCTGCGGCTTCGTCGATGAGCGGGGCAACTGCCGTGTCTTCTGCGGGAGGGCGCGGTTTGCTCTCGTCTTCCAGGGAAACGAGGGTCAGAAGGTCGTTGGTGATGTTTTCCATGGTCTGGGAATTCTTGCCGATTATCTCGACAAAGCGGCGAAGCTCTTCCTTGTCGTCCATGGGTGAATCGAGGATCGTTTCGGCAAAGCCCTTGACCACCTGAATCGGCGTGCGCAGCTCGTGGGAAACATTGGCGGCAAAATCCTTGCGTACCTGTTCCAGCCTGACCAGGCGGCTGATGTCGCCCAGCACGATGACGACGCCCCGGCCCTCGCCCAGGGGAGTAACGAAAACCCGAAAGTGCTGCTCATTGCCGGAAACGTGGCGCTTGATGGTCAGCCAGACGGAACTATTTGTGGAAAGCACTTGCCGCGCAGCCTCGTCCAGTTCGGAAGAATTGCTGAATTCCAGAAGAGATATGTCTTTAACGCCCATGCCCCTTGAGTCTTTTTCCGGCTTGCAGCCAAAAAGATCGCAGAACCTCGGGTTTACCAGGGTGATTTTCAGGTTTGAGTCCAGGGCGATAAGTCCCTCAAACATGCTGTTAAGAATCGTTTCAAGGCGCTGGCTCTCGCTTTCCGCCTCATCGGTTCTCGCCTTCAGCTCGTGAGTTTTCGCCTCCAGCTCCGCATCCAGCGACGACTCGATGGACAGCGAAAGACGGCGCGAAAAAAGGTAAATGACGGCGCAGGCGCCCACGATCAGCAGAATGCCAAAAATAAGGAACGGAAAAGTTAAGGCGATTATGCGTGACGAAAAAGTCGGCACCTGATGTGAAATGCGGAGTATTCCCGCGACGTTTCCGTTTGAATCCGCGATGCCGAGGGCCACATAGATGTATTCACTTCCCAATGTCGCCGATAGTCGGCGGGCGGATCCCATTCCCGACATTATTGCGTCCTGAAACTCCGGCCTGTCCAGATGGTTCTCCATCTCCGCCCTGCCCGCGTGGCTGTCATATACAACGTCCCCGTTGCGCCGGATCAGGGTTATGCGATAAACGGAAGCCGCCTCGGAATCACGTATCGAGGCAACCCAGGCTTCTGCGGCGTTTTCATCGGTAAAGAGCGAAGCCGAAGCAAAGTTTCCCATGGACCTTACCGTCTCTTTCAGGTTTTCGGTGTTGATGGCGTTGTACTGCGCCCCGGCGATAAACAAAACCCCGCAGACAAAATAAGCGGATATGATCAGAGTCGCCGCAGCGATGATAACAAAACTTCTTTTAAAAATATCTTTCATACCTTCCTCTGCGTCTCTGCGTGAAATCTTCTCATGCTATTCTGAACCTGTATCCAACGCCGCGGACGGTTTCGATCATGCTGCCCGCTTCGCCGAGTTTTTTGCGCAGACCCATTATCTGCACGTCTACCGAACGATCCGTCACGGGGTAATCGGTTCCGCGGATCGCGGTGATGAGTTTCTGCCGGGAATAGACGATGTCGGGATGGCTCATAAACTGGGCGAAAATGGCGAACTCGGTGGCGGAAAGATCGAGGGGCGTCTCTCCCAGAAAGGCCGTGTGCTTGTCCACGTCTACGGTTAGGTTTCCGTGCTGCCAGAAATGTTTGTTCGCATCGGGGGATTCTGCCGTTTCTTTGCGTCGAAGGGCCGCGCGGATACGGGCGGCAAGCACGCGGGGGCTGTACGGCTTGACCACGTAGTCGTCCGCGCCGAGTTCCAGGCCGGCGACGACGTCGGCTTCCTCGCCCCGTGCGCTGCAGAGGATCACCGGCAGCGTCTGAAATTTCTTCTCTTCGCGGATTTTTTTTAAAGCTTTGAGTCCGTCCATGCCGGGAAGCATGATGTCGAGGATGATGCAGTCCGCCCCTTTGGATTGCAGCGCCTTTAGCCCGTCCTCGCCGGTTCTGGCGGGGACAAGTTTCCAGCCTTCGCGGGCAAAGGCGTATTGCAGCATCTCCTGGATTTCCTGGTCGTCTTCGATGATTAATATACGCTCAGTTCCCATTTTTTTCCTTGTTTATCCGCACGGGGTTTAGTTCTTCGCGGCTGCCGTCGGTCATGTAAATAATCCCCTCGCAGATGTTTGTTATGTGATCCCCAAGGCGTTCCATGTAGCCCGAAAGCCGCAGCAGCCGGGCGGCGGCCTTTACCATGTTGGGCTTTTCCTTGATAAAGCCAAGCACTTCCTCGGTAAGGGCCTTGTGCTCGGCGTCTATCTTCTCGTCCAGCGCCGCCGCATCCCTCGCCGCATCGTTGTCCCAGGCAAGGTAGGCGGAAAACGCCGCCTTGAGCATTTCCTGCCCCGTCTCCGCCATGCGCTCGATCCGTTCCATCGAACGGAACGGCGGACGCCCGGACATTTTGACCGCCGCCCTGGTCAGGTGAAGGCCGTAATCGTCGATACGTTCAAGATTCGTCGCAAGCTTGAAAACCGTCACCAGTTCCCTCAGGTCGCTGGCAACGGGCTGCTGGGTGGCGATAAGCACCATTGCCATATCTTCTATTCTGAGCTGCATTTGGTCAATAATTTTGCCGGTTTTTTTGGCCTCGTCCGCCAGTTCGGTGTTTCCCGTACGGAGAATGGCAATCGACTTCCCCAGGTTTTCCTGCACCCTGGCGGCCATCAGTGTAAGTTCCCGCCTCAGGTTTTCCATCTCTTCCATTAACAAAGTCCTCGTCTGCATTGTAACCTCTGTTTTTAGCCGAAGCGTCCGGTAATATAGTCTTCGGTGCGTTTGTCTTTCGGGTTGGTAAAAACCGATTTCGTTTCTCCATACTCAACCAGATCGCCCAGCAGAAAAAACGCCGTCCGGTCGCTGACGCGGGCCGCCTGGTTCATGGAATGGGTAACGATGATGATGCTGAAATCCCGTTTCAGCTCGCCAATTAGTTCCTCGATCCGTCCCGTGGCGATGGGGTCGAGTGCGCTGGTCGGCTCGTCCATAAGGATTATCTCCGGCGACATGGCGATGCTGCGGGCGATGCAGAGTCGCTGCTGCTGTCCGCCGGAAAGGCTCTGCGCGGACTTTTTCAGCCTGTCCTTTACTTCGTCCCACAGGGCCGCTTTGGCCAGCGACTGTTCGACCAGTTCGGCAAGTTTTTTCCTGTCCTTCATCCCCTGCATGCGCCTGCCATAGGCGACATTGTCGAAGATGCTCATGTTGAAAGGGTTCGGCTTCTGGAACACCATTCCCACCCGCGTCCGCAATTCGCTTACGTCTATGCTGCCGTAAATGTCTTTGCCGTCGAGCAGCACTTCCCCGGTTATCCGGCACGAGGGGATAAGGTCGTTCATCCGGTTAAGGACGCGGATAAACGTGGACTTTCCGCAGCCCGACGGGCCGATAAGGGCGGCGGCCTCGAAATTGTTCAGGTCGAACTGGATGTTTTTCAGCGCCTGCACGTCGCCGTAAAAGAGGTCAAGGTTGGAAACGGTCAGCTTCTTACCATTAATTTCAGTCATTCCAGATTTTCCCCTGTTTCGCCAAGGCTTGCGCCGACTGCTTTTACCGCCGTGTTTATCACCAGTACCAGAATAATCAGCACCGCGGCGGCAGTAAAGGCCTGGGCGAAATCGTCCGGGCTAAGGGCTTCCTTGGTCAGGTAGTACAGATGTATCGTCAGCGTGCGTCCCGGCTCAAAGATCGTCTTTGGCAGGTTGCGAGCGATACCCACAGTGAGCAGCACCGGCGCGGATTCGCCGACCACGCGCCCCACGGCGAGGATGGCGGCGGTAAGGATGCCGGGCATGGCCGGGGGAAGGACCACATGGCTTATGGTCTGGATTTTCGTCGCGCCGAGGGAAAGGGAGCCTTCCCTGAATGAATCCGGAACAGTCTTTAGGGCCTCCTCGGTGGTTCTGATGATCACCGGAAGGATCATGATGCTGAGGGTTAGCCCTCCGGCGATGATGGACTGCCCCAGGTTGAAAAGGCGGCAAAAGAATAAAAGCCCGAAAAGGCCGTAAATAATCGAAGGGATGCCGGCCAGGGTATCGACGGCAAGCCCCAACGCTTTACTGAGCTTCGACTGGTATGCGTATTCATGGAGGTATATCGCCGTCATGATCCCCACGGGCAGGGCTATCGCCAGGGACACCAACACCGTCCAGGCGGTGCTGGCGATCATGGGGACAAGGCTCGTGCGAAGGGGGCCGAAGATAAACGACAACTGGAAGCTTCCCGCAGACTGAATAACGATATAGGCGACGATACCTGCCAGCGCCCCCGTCACCAGCACCGAAGCCAAAACCATCAGGCCTAATTGCAAACCGTCGACAGCTTTCCTGCTTTTGCGGCGATTTGTTGGGAGTGTTTTACTGTTATTTGCAATATTTTCAAGCGGGGACTGGGGACTGGGGACTGGGGACTGGGGAAGTGGGGTGAACTTCGAACTACGATACTTTATCCCTAATTCATTCGCGTTCATTCGCGTCATTCGTTGATCTTGTATTTTGTATTCCTTTGCGTCCTCTGCGTCGCGAACCGAAGGTTCGATGCGCCTCTGCGTGATTAATTTCCAAAAATATCCCATAACTACTCGCTTCCTCGTTTAATCCTCAGGATGATTGCGTTGAGGATGAGGATCATCGCCAGCAGAACGACGCCTATCGAAAAGAGCATGTTGGCGTGCCTGCCGTCGGCGTAGCCCATTTCAAGGGCGATGGTGGCGGTAAGGGTGCGTATTCCGTCCAGCGGATTGGCGGTAAGCTGCGTCGAGTTTCCCGCCACGAGGATAACTGCCATCGTTTCGCCGACCGCCCGCGAAAACCCCAAAATGATGCCGGCAAGCACCCCGGACTTGGCGTGGGGCAGCACGACGTACCACGCGGTCTGCATTTTGCTCGCCCCGACTGCCAGCGACGCCTCCCGCCGGGAACGGGGAACCGCCCGCAGGCATTTTTCCGACACGACGATGACGGTGGGGAGGATCATTATCGCCAGGACAATCACTGCGGCGAGCAGGCTGTTTCCCGACGGCACTTTGAAGGTATTTTTTATCGCCGGCACGATTACCATAAGGCCGAAAAAGCCGTACACCACCGAGGGTATGCCCGCCAAAAGTTCCACGCCGCTTCGCAAAATGCCCGCCGGCTTGCTTGGTAAAAACTCCGACATAAACAGGGCGCAGAGGATCGCTATCGGCACGCCCAGTAAGAGTGCGCCGAAACAGGCCAGCAGGCTTCCAAATATCATGGGGAGGATGCCGTACACTTTTTCGTCTGTCGGCAGCCACTTCCTGCCCTTGAGGAAATCAAAAAAATTGTAGGGAGGCTCCGGCAAAATGATGTGTATCTTCTGACTCAGCCCCGCGATAGTACCTGGGTAGGCAACCGAGCAGGTGTATGCGTCGGGAAAGCTGATCGTTCCCGCCCCCGCTTCTATGGGCCGCAGCAGATTTGTTCTGCCGTTCTTGCCCGGAGAAAGGCGGAATTCCAGCGTCCCTTCTTCGCCCCGGTTAATAAATTTTATTATAACATTTTTGGTATCCCAGGGCAGCATAATAAAGCCCTGGGGGTTTTCGTATAACGTGCCGTTAACGGTAATGCTGTCGAACCGTTCGGTTACCAGCCGCAGGTCTTTGGCGGTTGGAAAGAGAAACGGCTGCGCCCCCTGAACCAAAATAAAAATCACAATGGCCCCCAGGGCGGCGACTCCGGTAAAGGAGAACACCCTGAAGAGCCATGCGAATGCTGTATCGGTCAGGCGGCGCGATAGCACGGGTTTCCTGGAACCCTACTTGATGCTGATCCAGCTTCTCTGCACGATGCTCTGCCCTGCGTCCATGGTCCAGCTTAAAAACGCCGCTGCCGCAGGATGCAGGGTTACTCCCTTTTTGGTGATGAGGATGAAGGGACGGGCGATTCGGTATGTTCCCGCCTTTACATTGTCGTTGGTAGCCGCGACACCGTCGACGCTGAGGGCCTTTGCCGTCGTATCAACTGAACCGAGCGATATGTAGCCGATTGCGTCGGCGTTACCGGCAACGGCGGACTTGATAGCGCCCGTCCCGTCGAAGATGATCGCGTTCTGCACCAGGGCGCCGTCGTTAAAACCGATGAGCTCCTGGAAAGCGCCCCTCGTTCCCGAACCGGGTTCCCGCGAAACCACGGCGATACCGCCGGTCTTGCCTCCGGCAGCCGCGCCAAGCTGTTCCCAGCGGGTAATGGCTCCGGTGTAGATGTCTTTTATCTGCGCCATGGTCAGGCCGGAAAGGGGGCTGCCGTTGTTGACGATTACAGCGATGCCGTCGATGGCGACGACGTGCGGATCAAGGCCGGCGCCGATTTCGGCGGGGGTCAGTTCGCGGCTGGACATGCCAATCTCGTAGGTGCCCTCACCGGCGCCCTTGATCCCGTCGCCGGACCCTGTCCCGCTGATCGTGATCTTAACGCCGCTGTTGGCTTTTTCGTATTCTGCCTGAAAGAGTTCCATGAGCGGGGCCACCGAAGTGGAACCGCCAACGGAAATAGTGTGCGTCTGCGACGCGCTTTGCGACGCCGGCTGGGAGGATGACTGCGAACCGCCGCCGGCAAAGGCAATACCTGCGACCAGGGCAAAACTTAGAAAAACGAATAAAAACTTCTTCATAATACACTCCTTGGAAAAAAAGATGGCTTGAGTGTATTGTCCCGTTGTTAAGGAACAGTAATGTAATTGTTAAAATTCGGTTAAATTTAAGTGGCTATACGCCGCGTTTTCTGCTTCCACAGTGAAGCACCCTGACCAGATTGAGCGCGTTGTCGATTACGATCCTACGGTCTTTTTCGTTCATATCGTCCAGGGACTTAATCAGCAGCCGCAGATCGTGGCCCAGCGACGACAGCGTTGGGCCCTTTTGGGCATCCTTTCCCATAACCAGGTATTCTACCGACACTCCCAATGCCCGTGCGATGCCGACTGCGTTCTCGGCCGATGGAGTGTAGTTGTTTTCCCGCAGATAGCTGTCGATGGTCTGCTTCTTTACGCCTGATTGTTCGGCGAGTTCTTTCACCCTCATGCCCGCATAATTTAATTCCGCTTTCAAGTTCTCCTTGAATCCCATGTCTCAGTAATATGATAAAAATCCTAATTGATACCATTTATTATCTGTTTTATTATATTTTCATGGGCACTAATAGTAGATTATTACTAATAAATGGAGAATATTCTCATATCGGCATTTTTCTCTGCGCCGCGTACCAAAAGAACGATGCGTGAGGCATTCATAGAATCCTGCCGTCGGTCGAGATGGTGACCACCTGGCAGGGAATTGGCTTGCCGCTGGCCTGAAGCGCCGTCCTGGCGGCATTTTCTATCCCGGCGCAGCAGGGAACTTCCATCCGGGCGACGGTTACGGACCTTATATCGTTCGCTACGAAAATGGCAGCGAGCTTTTCGGAGTAATCTGCATCGTCGAGCTTGGGGCAGCCGATAAGGGTTATCCGGTTGTGCATATATTCGCCGTGAAAATTGCCGTAGGCGTAGGCGGCGCAGTCGGCGGCGACCAGCACGTCTGCGCCGCTGAAGTACGGCGCGTTGGGCGATATGAGCTTTAGCTGTACCGGCCATTGGTTTAGGCAGGTTTCGGCCCGTGCCTCCGGCGAAGCTTCCGGACAGCACTGCCGGTTGATAGACTGCGCGTGCGTGCCGGGGCAGCCGCAGGCCAGGGTTTCCGGCTGTTTGCTTTCCAGGTTTGCCTTTACCGCGTCTTCGTCAAACGCCGCCGCTTCCCGTACCTCAAACGCTATCGCCTCCGCGGGGCACACCGGCAGGCAGTTCCCAAGGCCGTCGCAGTAATCGTCGCGCAGGAGTTTCGCCTTTCCGTCTACCATGCCGATTGCCCCCTCATGGCAGGCGGTGACGCACATGCCGCAGCCGGTGCATTTGCTTTCGTCAATCCTGATAATGTTTCTTACCATTATTGTTCTCCTTTGCGGAACATCGCCGTTATTCGCTCCAGAATTCCCTGAATGTGGGCAATGGCTATGCCGTAGTTGGTAAAGGGGATGTTCTGATCCTCGGCGTTCAGGCGGCGGTACTGCATCTCGCGCTCGTTAAGCATACAGGCCCCGCAGTGGACAACGATTTTGTAGGGCGAAAGATCGTCGGGGTAGTCGCCGCCGGAGCGGAAGACAAACTCCGGCTCCTTGCCGCAAAAGTTCCGAATCATGCGCGGCAGTTTCACTGTGCCGATGTCCTCGCACTGGCGGTGGTGGGTGCAGCCCTCGCAGACAAGTACTTTGTCGCCGTCTTGCAGATCGTTCAGTGCGGCGGCGCCCCGCACTGCAGTGTCAAGAAAGCCCTTGTACCGGGCAAATAAAATTGAAAACGACGTAAGGGGAATCTCCGGCGGCGTATCGGCGGAAACCTGCGCGAAAACCTGGCTGTCGGTGATGACCAGGGAGGGCTTTATCCCCAGGCCGGCAAGCGCGTCGCGCAGTTCGCTTTCCCTGACCACGACGGAGATTGCCCCCGCTTCCAGGATGTCGCGGATCGTCTGCTGCTGGGGGAGTATCAGCCGGCCCTTGGGCGCGGCCTTGTCAATCGGCACCACAAGGACCACAAAGTCCGAAGGGGCTATCAAGTCGGCGACAAGCCGTTTGTCGTCCTCCCCGGTGCGTGCCAGAGCGGCAATTTTCTCCTTGAGCAAGTTAATGTTATGCCCGGTCTTAGCGCTTACTGTTAAGACATTTTCTTCGGAATTACTCACACGGAGGCACGGAGGCACGGACAACTCATCTTCCTCTGTGCCTCTGTGCCTCTGTGTGTTTATATTCGAAACAAGGTCATATTTATTCTGCGCGATTATATATGGTACGTTTTTGGCGCGGAAAATTGCGACTAACTCTTCCTCGGCGGCACAGGGCGGGATGCCCGCTTCGACTACCAATACCGCTATGTCGGTTTTATTCAGCACCCTCCGCGCCCGGCTGACTCGAAGCTCGCCCAGTTCTCCCTCGTCGTCGATGCCGGGGGTGTCGATGATCATCACCGGGCCCAGGGGGAGGAGTTCCATCGTCTTGTACACCGGATCGGTGGTGGTTCCCTTAACGTCCGAGACCAGCGCCAGGTCCTGGCCGGTAACGGCGTTGACGAGGCTCGATTTTCCCGCGTTGCGGCGGCCGAAAAAGCCGATATGTACGCGGTTGGCGGCAGGGGTGTCGTTCATGGCCATCAGCGGTTCATCACCTCTTCGCGGTCCGCCAGCGGTATTTCGATCATCATCGTGGTTTCGCCCCGGATGATCTCAAGCTTCGCCTTTTCGCCGGGCTTGGAGTGCTCAAGCGCCGAGTAGAGGTCGGAAAGGGTGTTGGTCCTTACGCCGTCAACTGCGGTGATGATGTCGCCGCCGAGGTAGATGACGCTGCGTCCGTACTGCACCGGCTCGCTGCCCTGCCTAAGGCCGGCTTTTTCCGCAAGGCCGCCGCGCTGCGTACGGGAGATCAACAGGCCGGTACTTACCGGCAATTTCGCGTAACGCACCAGGCTGGGAAAGAGCTGCACCATTGTCGCGTCGATCCATCCCCGGCGGACCTTGCCGAACTGGATCAGCTCGTTTACCACGCGCTTGGCGGTGTTCACCGGAACGGCGAAGCCTATGCCTATGGAGCCGCCCGACGGCGAATAGATCATCGTGTTGATCCCGATCATACGCCCCTGGGTATCCAGCAGCGGGCCGCCGGAATTGCCGGGGTTGATCGAGGCATCGGTCTGTATCATGTCGCGGACGATGTGCTGGCGGGAAATCTGGATGGGCCTTCCCAGGCCGGAAACGATGCCTACGGTAAGGGTGCGCTCAAGGGCGAAGGGGTTGCCAATCGCCAGCACCTTCTGCCCGACCTTCAATCCGTCCGAATCGCCGTAGGGAATAGTCCGCAGCGCCAAGCCCTGGGGAGGATCGAATTTAACGACGGCAATGTCGTTTTCGGGATCGGTTCCCACGACGGTTCCCTCAAACTGGCTGCCATCGGCGAGGTTGATGAACACTTTGTACGCATTCTGGATGACGTGGTTGTTGGTCAGCACATAGCCGGCCGCGTCGATTATCGAGCCGGAACCTGAACTGCCTTCCTGGGGAACCGGTTCGAGGAACCAGTTGATCGCCATGGTTTCGGTGGTGATGTTGACCACCGCCGCGTTCAGCCGTTCGTATACTGAGATGTTTTCGCGTTCGTCTTCGGTATAGGAAATACCCGCCTGCACCGGATAGGCTTCGATGTAGCCGCCCGCGCCATAATCCGGCGGATCGATGAGCGAGGGGATTTCCCTATAGGACGGCTCGTAGGCGTATTCTGCGGCGGCATCCCGAACGTCCGAATGGCGGAACAATCCCAGTTTGTCGATTATAAGGCCCGGAAGCCCCGAGCTTACCACCACCAGCGCCGCTAAAAGTCCGGCAAGGCCGGTAAGAATCGAAAAAAGCAATACCTGCCCACGGCTATATAGTCTCATCCCAATGCACTCCTTATCCACTATACATTATATCGAAAATCCGCCGAAAATAGAAGAAGCTATGTATTCCCATGTTGAAAAATCACTTCCCTTTATCCCACACAGAGGCACAAAGGCACTGAAGGTAATTCGTAGTTTGTGTACTGCTCGTAACCATCTGTGCCGCTGTGCCTCCGTGAGAGTTATCAGGGGAATATTCTGTTTAGCCTTCATTTTCGCGGGTTTTCCTGCTTTTGCCCTGGATACGCCGATTGGGAAGATTGTTGACGATTCGGCCCTGCGGACCAGCGTGAAGGATACCTGGCTTTTTGAAAGCCCCGGCAGGGTGCTCGACCGGCCAGCAGCGCTGCACAGCCTTGACGGCGGCGGCAGGGTGGAACTGCGAACCGAGGCTGCCCAGGACGAATTCCTCGTTGTTTTTGCCAGGGAGCTTAACCCACCCAACGGCAATTCCGGGCAATTCCCCGGCTGGGCACAGGGTTCATGGATACTCACCCGCAGGAGAGACACCGGAGCGGCGACAAGGATACGTGTTTTTCTCCGCAGCGATCCCTATACCTACATCCAGTTCCGTCCGTTAAGCGCCGACAAGTGCCAGATGGACGTTGTCCTATACGACGCGTACCTGGTCAGGTCGCTGCCCATGCCGGTGACGCTGGACAGGCTCTGCACCATGCCGGTTCTGGAGGCGTTGGGCCTCGCCGGAGATAAATTCCCCCGCAGGTACTTTGAGCCGGACCCGGCGGATTACCGCGACAAACGGCTCTTTATAGCGAGGGTGCGGGAACGGCTGCCCCAGTTAGCGTTTGCCGACGACGGCGCGTTCGATCAGCATGGGCGCTATGTGTACATTAACGGCGGCGGTGACCAGCAGGGGCAGCGCGGGCTTAACTGTTCCGGTTTTGCCAAATGGCTGGTAGACGGGATTCTCAGGCCGGTTACCGGGGAGCGTCTTGCCATCCCCCCATTAAAAGAGCCGTTTGGTGACAGAGGTTCGTCGTTTACCGATCTGTGGGAGGAGATTCGCGATCCGTTCTTTGGACTTGACTGGATAAGGAACCTCGCCGCGCAGGCCGGGACGACGCTCCGTTCGCCGTCATTCGCCAGCCTTGACGAAATCGAGGTACGCAACGAGCCTTTTTCACAGCTCATTCTGCGGAACAGAAACCTGACGATGATCTACTCCTACCCCGGATTTTTGGATAACGCCGGCTACGGCGTCGAGGGGCTGCTGCCACTGCTCTACACACTGGCAATAGACGAGCCGAACAGGTTTTACTTGGCCGCGGTAAACAACGAGGTAGGCCCGCCAACCACCGAAGCCAATCCACGGGGACGGCCCCGGATGCGGCAATACTACCATGTAGTTGCCCTGGTTCCCTACTTTAACGAAAGCGGCTCGTTCCGCATCGCCGTTTTTGAAAGCGCCGAAGAAACTTCGATAACGGCATTCAGGAACCGCTTCCCGCTCGTTGAAAAGCGTGATCACGACGGCATACTCAGGCTGTACCCCAGCGGCCACCACGTCAGCCTGGTGCGGATTCCCGTTGAAGCGGCTTTTGATCCGTAAACGCTGCTATAGTATCAGCCAGATTGAAACCCATTGAAAAACCGCGCCTAACAAAACAAAGGCATGCCAGACGATGTGGGTTCCGCAGACGTGCTTTTTTCGGTACCAGATAGTTCCCATCGTATACACAACGCCGCCGGCAAGCAGAAAAACGATGCTTAATACCGGAATGGAACGCACCAGGGGAACGAAACCGGCGACAATGGCCCAGCCCATCAGGATATAGACGGCGACCTCAATTTTTTTGAGCGCCTTGTTGCCTGTTGCGTAGAGGGTTATGCCCAGCGCCGCCATAGTCCATTCAAAGGCGAAGAGGCTCCAGCCCCAGACGCCTCTGAGGGCGATCAGGCAAAACGGGGTATAGGTCCCGGCGATAAACAGGTAAATCCCCGAATGATCAAAGATGCGGAATATCCGCTTGGCTCCCCCGTGCCGGATCGCGTGGTACAGCGTCGATGTCAGAAACATTCCGATCATGGCGGCGGCATAAATGGTAACTGCGGCGATATCCATGCCGCTTCCTCCCGGCCCGCCCAAAACGCCTCTGGTTTTCAGGTTCAGCAGCACAAGGGCCGCTACCGCTCCCAGCGTTCCAACGCCATGCAGCACGGAATTCGCTATTTCCTCACCTATAGTATACGGAAGAACCGCCGCCTTTGATGATTTCATCACACCCATAGTAAATCAGACCCGCCAAACAAAATCCAGTTGCACACCCCCTCCTGTCGCCTAATGTTTTGCAATATCCAAATCTTACAACATTCTTCCCATATTTACTCACACGGAGGCACCAAGGCACAGAAGAAATGTACGATGCTTGCAAAATATGACCGTAACTTTGTGCCTCTGTGCCTCTGTGTGAGATACCCAGCGTAAAGTATGAGATTTTATAAAGTGGTACCCACTAACCACTATTCACTATATACTTCCCCCATGAGTATTCGGGATCGCTACGCGCCTTCGCCTACCGGCCTGCAGCATATCGGAGGGATCAGGACGGCGCTGTTTAACTGCCTGTTCGCCCGCTCGCGGGGCGGCAAATTCGTTTTGCGGCTGGAAGACACCGACCGCAGCCGCTTTGATCAGAGCTATGTGCAGAACCTCTACGACACCTTCGACTGGCTGGGCATCCGCTGGGACGAGGGGCCGGATGTTGGCGGGACCTTTGCGCCGTATGTGCAGTCCCAGCGGACGGAACTGTACAGGCACCACGCCGACGAACTGTTGCGGCAGGGACGGGCGTATCGCTGTTTCTGTTCCGCCGGGCGAATTGAAAAGATCAGGCAGGAGCGGGAGGCGGCGCATTCTTCGGAATCCGGCTACGACCGCCATTGCCGCAACATCCTGCCGGAAGAAGCGGCCTCCCGCGCCGCATCCGGCGAGGCGCACACTGTCCGCCTGAAGATCCCCCTGGGCGAAACCACCCGCTTCAGCGATCATCTGTTAGGTGACATTGAATGGAAAAACGACGACGTAAACCCCGACCCGGTGCTGCTTAAATCGGACGGCTTTCCCACCTACCACCTTGCCAATGTTGTTGACGATCACCTCATGGGCATTACCCATGTGCTGCGCGCCCAGGAATGGCTTTCCTCCACGCCGCTGCACGTTATATTGTACGACAGCTTTGGCTGGACGCCGCCGGAATTCTGCCACCTTCCCCTGGTGATGGGGCAGGACGGCAAAAAACTCAGCAAGCGGCACGGCGCGACCAGCATCGACGAATTCCGCAAGCAGGGGTATTTGCCCGAAGCGCTGATCAACTACATCGCCCTTTTGGGAGCGTCCTACGAGGAAGGCAGGGACATCTACAGCCTGGAGGAGCTTGGGCAGCGATTCAGCCTGGACAAGCTCAACAAGGCCCCGGCGATTTTCGACTATAAAAAACTGGAATGGTACAACGGCCAGTACATCAGAATGCTTGGCGACGGAGAACTGGCCGCCGCCTGCCTGCCCTACGCCGCAGAAGCGGGGCTTTTCGGCGAAGCGGGAACTGAACCATCGCCGGAACAGCAGCGCCTGTTCGCCGCCGCCATGCCCCTGATCCGCGAACGGCTGACCTTCCTCCACGAAGCGGCGGAAAAGATCGGCTACCTGTTCGGCGAGCCGCCCCTGCCCGCGCCGGAAGAATTTTTTCCCAAAAAGGCAAATGCCGCCGAAACGCTTGAACTTTTGCGGCTGGGCCGCCAGCTTGTGCCGCATTTGGCGGCAGCGGCAGAAGACGCGGCGGCAGAGGCTTATATTAAGGAACAGGCCGAAAAAAGCGCCGTCAAGCTCGGCGATTTAATGATGCCCCTGCGGGTCGCCATTACCGGCAGCCGGGTCAGCCCTCCCCTTTTCGGCTCGCTGCGGCTCCTCGGCGCGGAAAGTTCGCTTAGGCGGGTGGATCGGGCGCTGGAACTGCTGGGGGATAATACAGGATCGCCCCTTGACAAGTATTACATTATGCAATACAAACAAATATGAATCTGGTCGGCATTGAATGGGACGAAAATAAAAATGAGAAAAATAAGCGAGACCATAAAGGTCTTGGCTTTGAAGTAGCGCAATATGTTTTTTCCGATCCCGAAAGGCTTGAGCGCATGGACCAGAGCAAGGAGAATACGTCCGGGGAGGAGCGGTGGCAGACTCTGGGGAAAGTCGGACCTGTTTTCTTTGTGGTTTACACGGAACGCGGGGAAAACAAGCGGATAATTATGGCCCGCCCGGCAGATAAGGCAGAAAGGAGAAGTTACAATGGCTATTATCAAATCGACGGTAAGGGTTGGACAAAAAGTACCTAAGGAAGTTATAAAAGCGGCTAAAAAAGCCGCACACGGGCCCATCAATTATTCGGAAGAATTCCCGCCTTCGTCACCGGAAGCTTTAAAGGAATTCGCGCAACTGGCGGCTGAACGCAATCGGCGCAAGAAGAAGCTGTCGGTAACAATCCGCATTGCTCCGGACATTTTGGAAAGCTATAAAACAATGGGCGAAGGCTATACTGGCGTTATGGCCGATGTCCTGAAATACGCTGTCAATAACCCCGCTATTCTAACCGAAGCTACAAGATGACCGCGATAAAGAAACAAGATCAACGAATGAAGATATACGGGGAATGAGTAATGAAAAAAAATATTATTTGTATTTTCATAATATTTTTTTCAGGCAATTTAACTGCACAGGAAAAGGAAAATTATTTCAATTACCATTCCGCCTCACTTGATCCCTTAACCATCATTGGATTATTTGCCGGAATTTTTCTCTCTGATGCAGACGACGGGGTAATTGATTTCAGAAATATGTGGATATGCGGTGAAAGTAACTGGATAACTTCAAAACAACTGGAATTCGGAGCGGGGGTATTCCTGAGAGATGACAGGGCAGCATTAACGGCAAAATACCGTTCATTCCGCAACAAAGAAACACAAAGCGGGTTTTTTTGGGGATTATTCGGGTTAATCGAATGGAGAAGGATGTATTGGCTGTATGGTGGAAATTCTGAACCAAGTGTCGCCTGGACGTTTCCTTTCAGAGGAAACAATAATGTATTCCA
>WRJO01000042.1 GCA_009778545.1 Treponema sp.
AATTCGATTCCCTATGCGGACAGCCATCAGGTATACTTCGGCAGCAGAGACGGCAAACTCTACGCACTGTCACGGGAGAACGGTCAGGAGATGTGGAATTTCCGCACGAACAGCCAGATAAACTCGCAGGTGGAACGCTACAAGGATCACGTCATTTTTGTCGGAGACGCCGACGCTATTTATTTTCTTTCACCGGAAGGGCAGGAGAAGTTCCGCATCAACAATCCCGGCTGGTACAATTTTACTTTTAACCTGAACGATGACGTGATGTTCTTTGCCACCGGTCCCCAGGTCAGCCAGGTTGGCCCCTACGACATTAACCGGCGGGAATTTCTATGGTTCATTCCGTATCATGAAATTGCCGCCACCTGGTATTCTTTTGCCGCGGTACGAAAGAACCTGGTATTCTTTGGAACCGCCGACACCGACTATTATAATGTTGAACTGGGTTTCTACGCTTTTGACCGCTGGACGGGAAAAATGGTCTGGAACCGTCACAGCGAAGGCGTTTTCCCTTACCCTGAATGGGATGAATATGCGATATGGGAAAATTTTTTACGGGATCTTGAGATGCTTGACTTTATGGCCCCGACAATCTGGAAAAATCTGGTGATCTTTACCGGGGGAGACACGGTTGCCCGCGCTTTCGACGCAGAAACCGGAACTCCCCGATGGGAACGAACCTTTGACTCGCCGATTGCCTGCACTTCCACGGTCGCCGGCAACCGCCTGTACTTCGGGCTTGTTGGAGACGACCGGCATCCCCCCCGCCTCGTTTGCCTTGATGTGCATGACGGCAGACTTCTCTGGTCAATGGAAACCGAGGGTTCCCTTCTTTCCTCTCCGGTAATAGCCGGCAAGCGTATTATTTTCGGCACCGACGAAAGCGTATTTTACGTACTGGAATCGGTTTTTTAGATCGGCGTAATTGTAAAACTCTTTTTGATATTTTTCACGCAGAGGCGCAAAGAACGCAAAGGGAAATAGTGAACATTTTTTTACAGATCAGCATCATGAATTAGCATGAACTATTTACAATCGATCAAGTGCCTTGTTCTCATTCGTTCACGAGCTTCCAGAAGGAGAGTATGGATTTTTTCTTCCAATTTTTTCTTTGGCATAAGTTCTGTCCAGTATTCAGCGACCATAATGCCGTCTTTATCCATTTCCAGTAATTCAATCTGTTCACGGCTGTCTCCGGCGCAAAGAATAAGGCCGATGGGTTCGTTTTCATCGGGTTGCCGTTCATACCTGTTGAGCCATTTTAAATACAGTTTCATTTGGCCTTGATACTTCGCCTGAAATTTTCCTATTTTAAGTTCAATAGCCACAAGCCTCTTTGATTTACGGTGATAGAAAAGAAGATCAAGGTAAAAATCCTCTCCGTCTATTATCATGCGTTTTTGCCGTTCCACAAAGGCAAAGCCTTTCCCCAATTCCAGAATAAAGCTTTCAAGATCACGCAAGATGGCTTCTTCGACATCTTTTTCCAGATATGCGCTTTGTAAATCGAGAAAATCCAGCATATAAGGGTCTTTGAATGTGTTCAGTGGGATTTTTGATTTTTTTGAAATTTGTGTATTGGCGATTTTGGTGCGCTCGAAGCATTTCATCTCTATTTCATGCCGTAAATCCCGAACACCAAGAATATTCCGAATTGATAAATTGGCATAAAATAATCTTGATTCCATGGTTCTTAATGGGATAATTACCAAAAAGTGAGACCAGCTTAATTGTCGTGACAGTGTAACGACAATCTTCTTTTCAGGGAAACATTCTGCGAACTGTAACATCCTTCGAAGATTTTTTTCTTCAAAACTGCGGCCATATTCGGAAGATAGTTTCTCCGCAAGTTTAGAGATTACCTGCGCTCCGTATTCGGCACGTTTGTTGTTTAAAATCTCATCGTTTATTCTTTTTCCAATTTGCCAAAACAACAGATTAACTGTACTTTTTGCCTGTGATATTGCTTTTTGCTTGCTTTTTTCTATGAGTGAAGAAAGATCTTTGTAGAGGGAATCTATTTTGAGGGAGCTGTCGATTTTTATTAGTTTATTTGGCATTGGGTGTCATCTCCTTCACAGTTTAATTATGGCGAATTCGCCATAATTAGTGTTCTACCTTAATTAGTTTCAATTCTTTCTGCATTACAAAATTGTCAGAATTCCCCAGCGACATAGTTTTATCACCCATACAAGAACTTATACACATTAAAATACGAAGCCCAGGGCTGCTGGCCTTCGTCGCTGGTGACAATGTTTTTTGCCAATACGCAGGCGCGGCGTAGCGAGAAAACCGCAGCTCCGTCGCCGAGGCATTTTTCGCGGTGGGCCTTTTCTCCCGCCGCCGGAACATACGCCGCCTCACCGTCAATGCCGGTGTAGCCAAAGCCCCAGAGCAGCGAGGACAGCGATCGCTTCTTGCTGCCGGCGGGTATGCGATAACATTCCGCCCTTTTTACAACAATCCCGTCGGGTAACGCTGCGTTCATCTTTGCGGCAAATTCAGCCGGCTGTACGGCATGGGAAAAGTCGACGGCGGCAATTTCCGCCCCGGCGCTTATGCCGACGGAAAGCGGGCTGACGATCTCCAGCTTCGCCAGGGGGTTAAAACCCTGTGTGTACTGTACGTCGATTCCAGCGCGTGTCATTGCCATCGAAAAAATTTCTATCAGACTCAAATGCCCGTGAAAAACGGCGCTGCCTTCTTTGGTAAAAGAAAACAACAGCCGCCAGACGGTAGGATCGGATTTTGAATTAGGGACTGGGGAATGGGGAATGGGGATCAGGGATCGGGGACTAGGGAGTGGGGGTTGTTGTTCGAGTACTCGCGTTACTTCCGTGCTAAATTCTGATACTTCGAAGTCTGAACCCCCTTCTTCCCTCTGCGTACTCTGCGCCTCTGCGCCTCTGCGTGAAATATTGCAAACAGATTCCTCCCTCTGCGTGCTCGCGAACCAAAGGTTCGGCGCCTCTGCGCCTTGGCGTGAAATATTCCGAACGATATTATTCCCAGCACAAGCACCGCAGGGAGCAGTGCAGTTTTCTTCGCAGGTTATTGTCATTTTGGCTTTGTCGGATTTTTCGAGTTCTTTTCGCAAATACGCGGGCGATACGCCGGAAACAATGGACTGCCAGGGCGGCGGGGTGGCGGGGTCCTTCGCGCCGAGGAAATTGCCAACCAGCGCGGCGTTTGTTTCGATAACGCCCTGCCACGCTTCCCTGTTGATGAATTCCTGCCATGCGTCGAGCCTGCTGCCTGCGCGGAAAGCCGCTTCGGCCAGATCCCCCGCCCGCTCGTCGCCCCGGCTTAAAATCCCCTCGATCATGGATACCAGTGAGTCGGAGGCGCTTACCTTGTGGCCTTTGGTTTTAAGCCGCGAGCGGATAAAAGCGAGTTTCGCGGCGGCGGTTTCGCTGCCGAGCTGCCGCGCCCACTGGTACGGGGTATGGGGTTTCGGCACGAATATTCCCACGTTGATATTGAAGTGCATGGATGTTCTGCGGGATACATTGCAAATAAAATGTACTATCGCTTCTTCTTCAGATACGCCGCCCTGGACATCGGGCGGCGGCGGAACGGGCAGGCCGATCATGAAGTAAAATTTTGCCCCGCGCCAGCCGTTCCGTTTCGCTTCATGCAGAATCTCCACCACCGAATCTTCGGCTACCTGCTTGTTTATCGCCATCTGCCAGAAGTCAAGCGGGGTTTCGACGGCAAAGGTCAGGCCGCTTTTGCGGGTTTGGGAAATTTTTTCCAGCAGGGACAGCGAAAAGGTCGAAACCCGCAGCGAGGGCAGTTGAAACGAAACGTGCCGCGCGGAAAAGCGGGCGTTCAGATCGTCAACCAGATCGCCGATGCCGTTGTAGTCCCCGGTGGAAAGCGAGGAAAGGCTCATCTCGCGGTAGCCGCCCAGGATAATAAATGCCTCGGCTTCGCGGACAAGGGCCGCGCGGTTCTTCTGCCGCATGGGGCGGTACCAGTAACCGGCATGGCAGAAACGGCAGCCGTTGGGGCAGCCCCGCATGATCTCAAGCGTGCCGTGGTGCTGGACGGTCTTCATGCCGGGAACGGGAAACACCGAGGGCGGATCTTCCCGCTTTGCAAAATCCGCGTCAACGGCGCGATATGCCTTTTCCTTTCCCCTCACCCAGACATGGGGATGTCCGGCGATACGCTCAAGCAGCGCGGCACGTCCCCCGCCATTTTGCCGTATCTCCCGCAGTTCCGCCGCCAGGTCAAAAAAACCCGCCTCGGCTTCGCCTATCCAGAAGGCGTCGACAAAGGCGCTGTACGGCAGCGGGTTGGACACCGCCGGCCCTCCGGCAATTATCAGGGGATCGTCTTCGCCGCGCCCCTCGCAGCGCAGGGGGATGCCGGAAACGTCCAGCATGGCAAGTATGCCGGAAAAACCCAATTCGTAGCCCAGGGTAAACAGCAGGAGGTCGAGGCTTTTCAGGCTGATACCGGTGTCCAGGCCATACAGCGGCAGCCCCCTGTCCCTCAGCAGATTTTCAAAATCGGGCGCGGGGGCGAAAGCCCTGTCGCAGGAGATGCCGGAAATATTGTTAAGGTTATTGTAAATAATTCTGAACGCCTGGTTGGACATTCCGATCTCGTACAGGTCGGGAAAGGCGATAAGGGTCTGAAAAGCGGATTCCTTTTTGGCAAGCCTGCCGTACTCGCCGCCGCAGTAGCGGGCCGGTTTTTCCACGCCCAAAAGACCCGCCCCCATGTCCACCAGGGGATCGACATAGCGCCTAATGGACGTACCTTCTGACGTATATGCTCATGGCAACACCGATTCCCAGCATTGTCGAAATCATCGAAGAGCCGCCGTACGACATAAACACAAGGGGAATGCCGGTAATCGGCATAATGCCCATCGTCATGCCGACATTGACGAGAAAGTGAAAACTGTACACACCGGCAAGCCCCGCGCAGATATAGGAGGCAAAGGGATCTGTGGTTGTTTTCATTATATGCACAAGCCGCAGACAGATTATCAGGAACAGGGCGAACACAATAATCCCGCCGATGAATCCCGCCTCTTCGGAAAATATCGAAAAAATAAAATCGGTGCTCTGCTCGGGGAGGAAGCGATACTGGCTCTGCGTCCCCTGCAGATAACCCTTGCCGGAAAAGCCCCCGCCGCCGATGGCGGTTTTCGACTGGATAATGTTCCAGCCCGCGCCCCGTGGGTCTACGCTGGGATCGAGAAACACGATAAGCCGCATGATCTGGTAATTCCTCAGCAGCTTGCGTCCCATGTAGGAGCCGCCCAGAGAAAGAACGATAATGGCGACAACGTAAAGCATCCAGTAAAAATAACGTTTGCGGTATTTAACAAAACCAAAAACGGCAATGGCGGATATGATCAGCAGGGCGAGAATAATTATCGCAACAAGGCGGACGTTGGTCAGCAGCACAAGCGCGGGTATTGTCTTTTTGAGGATATAGGTCTGCCACAGCGGCAGGACGGTCAGAATGCCGGTAAGAAAAATTACCGATATCGAAAAGATCACATAACGGATAGACAGACCGGCCATAAAAGTTATGGAAAGCAGAATCGGTATAAAGACAAGGGCGGTTCCCAAATCCGGCTGGACAAGCACTATCCCCATGGGGATAAAGACGATGAGGCAGGATACAAGAAAGCGGACAAAAGAGCCGCCGCTGCGCCTGGTATCGGCAAGGTAGCGGGCAAGAAAAATAATGGTAGTAATTTTTGCGAATTCCGACGCCTGTATGCCGAAGAAACCTATCCGCAGCCAGCGTGTGCCGTGGACGACGCGGCCGAAAAAGAGCGTGTACAGCAGGGGAATAAGGGCAATCAGGTACAGGTACAGGGAAAAGTCGTAGAGGCGCCGGTAGTTGACCATCGACAGAACAAGCGCGGCGGCAAGCCCTGAGGAAGCCCAGATTATCTGTTTGATGTATTCCTGGGTATTGCCGGAACTGATCCCCGAAGAATGGATGAACAGAATGCCCAGCACGATAAGCGCGATGACCGGCAGGAGAATCAAATAGTCAATTTCAAGAATGTCTCTGGGTCTCATTCCCTGCGCCCCTGTACCGGCATGACGTATTGCAGTCCGAGAGCCTGCACCGCCTCGTCGCAGGTCTGTCCGGCGAAAATTCCCTGAAAGATAATCGCCGAGGCGTACGGGGCCCACCACTCCCAGCGGTTCACCGCTTCCACAATCACCGACACCACTATCTGCTCATCGCTGCTTGCGGCGTTGTACGGCGCGTAGGCGGCAAACCACGAATGCCAGCGATCCTGCAATCCCACTTCGCCGGTTCCCGTCTTGCCGGCAATCTCGACCGATTTAATGTTCAGCGGAAACTGCGCCGTTCCTTCGCTGACAACCCCGCGCATGTCCTGCCGCACCGATTCGAAAACCGCCGGATCAATGCCGCTGTCGTGGAGCAGTTCCGGCATAATCCTCCGCTCAACCGCGCCCGAAACCGGATCGCGCACTTCCCGTAAAATGTGGGGCTGGTATATCTTTCCGTCATTTATCACCATCGCCACCATGTTCGCCATCTGCACCGGCGTTACCAGCGTCCAGCCCTGCCCGATGGACATGTTCATCGTGTCGCCGCCGAGCCACCGTTCGTGGAAGCGGCGGGACTTCCACTGGGGCGTGGGAACAAAGCCCGCTATCTCGCCGGGCAGGTCAATGCCGGTGACGGTTCCAAAACCGAAATTCCTCGCATAAGAAATTATCTGCTCAACCCCCAACGAATCGCGCCCCACCTGCCAGTAGTAGATGTCGCATGACTGCGCCATTGCCCGGTGCAGGTTCATCCGTCCGTGGCCGGGGCGGCGGATGTGGCAGCGCCACAGTCTGTTGCCGTAGTCGATCTCGCCGGGACAGTCAACCGTCCTGTCCGGGGGAAAGGCATTTTCTCCGAGTATCCCCGCCGTCATTACTATCTTGAAAGCCGAAGCGGGCGGATAGCTTGACTGTATGGCCCGGTTGAGAAAGGGCTTGTTGGGATCGTTGGCAAGGAGCTGGTATTCGCCCCGGTCGCCTCGGGTAAAAATATTCGGGTCATACCAGGGGTAGGAAACAAGGGCGAGAATTTCCCCGGTGGCGGGGCGCATTACCACCGCGGCCCCGATCCGGTCGCCAAGCGCCTGTTCCGCCAGCGTCTGAATGTCCCGGTCGATGGTCAGCACGAGGTTCTTGCCCATTTCCGGCGGGACGCGCTCCCCCTGGCCGGAAACCCTTCTGCCCCGCACATCGACGGTACGGGTCTCCCTGCCGTCCTTGCCCCGCAGCAGTTCGTCGTACTGGCGCTCAATTCCCGTCTTGCCGATCATGTCCCCCTGCTGATAGCCCTGGTTGTACAACTGGGTCAGCTCGTCCCTGGTGATGTCCCCGACATAGCCGACGATGTGGGAAAGACTCCGCAGATCCACATAGTTCCGCACGGGCTTGCTGCTCCAGGAAACGCCCGGCAGGGATTCTTTGCGCTCGGCAAGCGCGGTAATTCTGGAAAAGGGAACATTAACGGCGATTTCAACGGGCTGGTACAGGCGGTAGTATGCCTGCGGAACCTTTGCCTCAATTTCGCCCGCGTGGATTCTCAGGATCGAGGCGACGTCGGCGATAAGCTCCTCCATGCGGCCGGAGGGAACTTCGGCGGGAACGATGCTGACCGCGAAGGAATCGGCGTTCAGCACCAGCGGCTGCGTGTAGGTGCGGTCGTAAATTTCGCCCCGCTGGGAACGCAGCGTTTCCGTGCGGCGGGAGATGTCCTGCGCGTGGGAGCGGTACTGCTCGCTCGAAAGTATCTGCATGCTGAACAGCCGCAGTCCGTAGACGACAAAAACCGCGATGAACAAAATTCGCATAACGATGATCCGTTTTCCCGGATCGCCCTGCTGAATATCGCTGTCGTTGTCTCTCATTACATCTCTCCTTTTTTCAGCAGCAGCGAATTAAACCGCCGGAGGAAGGCGAAAAGCAGCGGCGCGGTAAACGTGTTCAGCGCAAGTTCCACCCACAGCACCGGGGCGGCAAGCGGGTAGGCATGAACCGCCCCGCCCATAAGCAGATTCAACAGGAGGAGGATCAGCGCCTTGACCAGAGTCGCCGCCGCGCAGAGGATCATGGGAAGCAGGAAAAGGTCAAGGAAAAAAGTCCCTTTCATAAGGCCGGCAAGCGCGCCGGTTATGGTGCGGACAAGCGCGTTCAGGCCGAACGGGGCGGCAGTAAGGAAGTCCAGCGCAAGCCCGTAAAAAAAGCCTGAAAGCTGCCCCGTCATCACCCCGTTGATGTAAGCGGAATAGACGACGATCCCCAGGGCAATGTCGGGAACGGCGCGGTATACGGCAAGGTGCGAGAGCAGGGTTGACTGAAGAATCGCGGCGACGAAACCGAAAATTACCGTCCAGAAAATGCTCTTAATCATCCTCGTCATCCTCGGCTTTTTCTTCGATCACAAAAACATATTCCAGGCGGGAAAAATCGATCAGCGGTTCCACCTCGACTTCCATGGAGATTTCATACTCGTGATAGATCACGCCGGTTACCCTGCCGATGTTTATCTCCGGCGGATACACCCCGCCCATGCCGCTGGTGATGATCAAATCGCCCTGGCTTATCTCGTCCCTTGCCCGCTTGGGGATAAAGCGCATCCGCAGCGAAGCGTCGGGGCTGCCCTGCCCTTCCACGATGCCCTCAAAGCGGGAGGCGGCAAAGCGGGATGAAACGAGCAGGCTGGTATCGTACAGGGGCATTACCAGGCTGTCGAAAGTTTTCGCCTCGATTACCTTGCCCACCAGCGCCTGACTCCCACCCTGCCATGCGATGACCGCCATGTCTTTGGCGACCCCCGCGCGCCGCCCCTTGTTGATCACAAACGCCGAGTAGAGGTTGTCGGGGTCCCTGCCGACGAGCCTGGCGGGGATGTGGCGGTAGCTCAGGCTTTGCGAAAAGGCAAGCTGTTCGCGCAGACGGACATTTTCCTGGCTTATTTCCGCCGCGCTGCGTTCAAGCCGTTCGTAGCGGGCAATCTGTTCCAGAAGCTCGGCGTGTTCTGCCCTGAGCCTGAAAAGTTCCTGCGCGGAAAGAACGGTGCGGGAAACAAACGACGAAACCTCATTTACCCCGCCGCGCGCGCCCGAAAAAACGGACAGCCCCGCGTCGCGGACTCCCATCATTAAATCCCGCGTGGAAATAAGCAGAAGGGAAAACGAAACCAGAATCAGCGCGGCGAAGACATACACCTCCGCAGGCAGACGCTTCTTCGGCGCTCCCCCTCTGCTTTCCATCGTCATGCGCTATCCGTTCAGGCTGTCGTAGATATTTTTGGAACTGTCAACGCCCCTGATAAAGTCAAAGTACTTGCCCGCCCCCAGCGCCACGCAATCCAGCGGACGTTCGGCGATAAACACCGGCACGCCGGTTTCGGTGGCGATGAGCCTGTCCAGCCCCTTCAGCAGCGAGCCGCCTCCGGTCATCACGATACCCCGTTCGACAATGTCGGCGGCAAGTTCCGGCGGCGTCTGTCCCAGGGTCGCTTTGATCTTTTCGATGATCTGGTTGATCGGATCGTGCAGGGCTTCCCGTATCTGGTCGGAGCCGATTTTGAAACGCTGGGGAAGGCCGTTGGCGGCGTTGGTTCCCTTTACTTCAATTTCCTCGATATTTTTATCGGGGACGGCGTTGCCGATTTCTATTTTCAGATGTTCCGCCATCGGCTGCCCGATGATAAGATTGTTAACAGATTTAACATATTTGATAATCGCCTCGTCGAATTCGTCTCCGCCCAGCCTGATCGCGTTGGTAACAACCATGCCTCCCAGGGAGATCACCGATATTTCCGTCGTGCCGCCGCCGATGTCGCAGATCATGTGGCCCGCCGGTTCGTTGATGGGAATGTCGGCGCCGATTGCCGCGGCGAGGCTTTCGTCGATTACTATCACTTCGCGCGCGCCGGCCTTGTAGGCACATTCTTCCACTGCCCTGCGCTCAACGTCGGTTATGCAGGATGGAACACCGACGACCATTCTCGGTTTGACAAAACGGTAACGGGGCAGCACGCGGGAAATAAAATAGCGGATCATCTTCTCGGTGGATTCAAGATCGGCTATTACGCCGTCTCCCAGCGGCCGTATCGCGTGGATGTGCCCCGGTGTTTTGCAGAGCATCCGTTTCGCGTCGGCACCGACGGCGACGATCTTTTTTGTTCCCAGTTCTACAGCCACAACAGAAGGCTCGTTCAGCACGATCCCCTTGTTCCTGATATAGATAATGGTATTGCATGTTCCTAAATCAATACCAAGGTCTGATGAATTTCTGCCAAACATAGTTCCTCCGCGTTCTACGCTATATTGAAAGTCGTGTTCTCGCTTTTGCATGCGCCGGATCTGCCCTGAGCGCAAGCCGCCATTCGGCGCGGGCGCGGGCGGTATCCCCCTGCAGGGCGTACAGCTCCCCCATCTGGAAACGCACTTCGGCGTTATCCCCCGTCTCGTCAATGATCTCCTGCAGCTGCCGCCGTGCCCCTTCATTGTCGCCGGAGTTCCGCAGAACCTCCGTCAGCAAAAGCCGCGCCTCCAGGATCGTTCTGGAATCCGCCGAAATTTCGATACAGCGCAGCAGATACGCCCGCGCGGCGTCGAATTCCTCCAGGGCAAGATACGAGCGGGCAATCGACAAAAGCAGAAGGCTCGAAGGCCCATCCTCCAGCGACCCAAGCGCCTCGGAATAGGCGGCGACGCTGCTCCGGTAATCCCCAATCGCCGCATAGGCAATGCCCAGGTACTGGGGAATGTCGGCGACGGCGAAGGAAAGCTCCCTGGCTTTCTCCAGATACTTGACCGAAAGATCGGCGTAGCTGTCGCCCTTGTACCGGTAGGCCTTTCCCAGAACATAGTGCAGCCGCCCGTCGTTCTCCGCGTTCTTCAACAGCAGCGCCTTTCGCAGCGACCACACGCAATCGTCAAAGTACTGCGCGGCGTTCAGGCTGTTAATCTGGGAGACGCCTATCTGATAGGCAGAAAACCCCCTCATGCTCAAAAAAAAATAGTCCATCGGGCGGGCTGCAAGGGCGTCCCGGCTCCGGCTGTACACCGCTTCATAGTCGCCGCCGTCCCACAGTTCCAACAGTTCCCTGCGCCCCCCCCCTACGGATCCGCGCAGCCTTCCGGCAAAGTGGACAGAAGCCGCCGTAACCCCGCCGATGACCGCCATCATAATGACGGCAAACACCAGCCTTTTGCGGCGAATGCTGATCTTATAGCTGGACCAATTTTTCTTGCTGTACATTTCCCCAATTATTGTATTATATTTTTTTCATTAAAGAGTCAATGAAGGATACCGAAAAATCGGGTAATAGCAGAAATGTATGCCTTTATTTGGGTAATATCAGGAAAACACCCTGATAAATTTGCTTCGGGGCCCGTCGGAGGCCAAGCGCACTCGTGCTGATCGCACGGCACGCTTGCCACCGACACCCTCCGATACCTTTTTTGAGGGTGTTTTCCTGGCTTTGCAACAGAGGGCATGCATTTCTGAATTTGCACAGGTATCATTAATTGGCATAACAAGGAAAACAATATAAATGGGTGGTAGAGCATATTATTTCCAGGGAGACTCGTTGTTGTTTAGGGGGGAGGGGGAATTTTCCCTGGAGATGATGGAAATGCCCCTTGAACGGGCTGGCGAGTTTCCTTTTTCGGACGTTTTTACGGTTCCGGCATTGGGGGGCGGGGAAAATGGGGGGATTTCGTGCGTTTTCGTGCCGCCGGAAGCGCCCCTGCCGCCCGGGTGGCGGACAGTTACCGTGCGGCAGGCACTTTCGCTGATGCCGGACTATGCGGCAGACTGCGGCTGCCCCGCCGCCAGGATGGTCCGCGCCTACCATGTTGCCCAGTGGCGGCGTGAATCGCTGTTCTGCGGAAGCTGCGGGGCCAAAAACACCGATTCCGCCGACGAGGTTGCCCGCCAATGCCCCGCCTGCGGACGGATGGAATACCCCCGCATAACCCCGGCGGTCATTACGCTCATCGTTAACGACGAGGGAAAAGCGCTGCTTGCCCACAACAAAAAGTTCGTCGGCGGCATGTACAGCCTTATCGCCGGTTTTGCCGAGGCGGGCGAAAGCCTCGAAGCCGCCGTAGCCCGCGAAATCCGCGAGGAGGTGGGCATCGAAGTCGGCGATATACGCTACGCCCTCTCCCAACCCTGGCCCTTTCCCCACTCGCTGATGATGGGTTTTACCGCCCGCCACCTGAGCGGCGACATCCGGGCAGACGGAGTCGAAATCGAAGACGCCCGCTGGTTCGGCAAAGACGACCTGCCCCGGCTGCCCGGTCCCGGCTCGGTGTCGCGCGACCTAATCAACCGCTGGCTTGACGGCGATTTGTAACACAATTATTATCTGGTAACAGGAGCCAAACATGGAACTGGTAAAACACGGAAAAACAAAAGACGTATACTCATTGCCCGACGGCAACTACCTTCTCAGGTTTAAGGATACGGTTACCGGCCATCCCTCAGGCGAATCCGATCCGGGGGGCAACAGCGTTATCGGCTCGGTGGCGGGTGTAGGCTCTGGCGCATTGAGCATGACGGTGTATTATTTCGAACTGCTAAAAAAACACGGCATACACACGCACTATGTAAGCGCCGACCTGACTAAAAGCGAAATGATCGTCCGCCCCGCAGCGGTTTTTGGAAGCGGCCTGGAGTTCGTGCTGCGCTACAAAGCCGTCGGCAGCTTTGTCAGGCGGTTCGGCCAGTACTGCAAAGAAGGCGACGAACTGCCCAAAGTCTTCGAGGTAACGCTCAAAGACGACGGACGCGACGATCCCCCGGCGACGGGCGAAATTCTCGCGGCGCTCAACCTTCTCACCCCCGCCCAGTACGAAGCGATACACAGCGAAACGATAAAAATCTGCGACATCGTCAGAGACGACCTGAGCGCCCGGGGACTTGAACTTATCGACATCAAAATCGAGTTCGGCCTGGTAGACGGCAGCATAGCCCTGATTGACGAAATAAGCCCCGGCAACATGCGCGTCTACAAAGACGGAAAAAAGCTGGACTATCTTACGCTGTCGAGCATGATCAAATAAACATTTATTCCCAATTTCCTCACGCAAAGGCGCGGAGAACGCAAAGGAAAGAAAAAGCAATTTTTAACTTTAATTATCCTTTGTGTCCTCTGCGTCTTGGCGCCTCTGCGTGAAATAAAACAATAACTCTTTTCCCCTACCGCGGGGAGTACAGGTAGCGGAAATAATCCATGTCTGTCGAAAGGGTTTTCTCGAATTTCGGCAGGGTGGTACGGTAGGATTCCGTAGCGCGCCAGAACTCAAAGAAGCCCCTGTCGCGGTTGTATGCATCCGCGTATATCTGCGATGCTTCGGCGTCGGCACGCCCGCGTATCGTTTCCGCCTGCGTGTACGCGGCCGAAAGAATCGAACGTTTCTCGTTTTCCAGGCGGCCAAACCAGCTCGCCTTGCGACCCTCGCCCAAAGAACGGTAATACTGGGCTATCTGGTTCCGTTCCTTGATCATGCGGGCGTACACGCTCTGGGTCAGATCGTCGGAATACCGTATCTGCCGCGTTACCACGTCGATCAGTTCTATGCCGTATTGGGGAACCATGCGCTTTGAACGCGCCAGTATTTCCTCGGCAAGCTGACGGCGCCCCTTTTCAATCGGCGCGTGATCTTCCGATTCAAGCTGAATGGTGGAAATAATCTCCGCGTCTATGTCTCCAAGGCCAAGGGCATCGGCGCTCTCTTCCCGGTATAAAAGAAGGTTTGAATTGCGAATCGATTCATGAATATAATTTTCCGCAACCACCGTCCGCACTTCCGAATCGATAATCTCGCCGAGTTTTGAATGTGCCGCAGAAATGGATGAAATGGCCTCATAGAACACCTGGGGATCGGAGATGCGCCAGCGGGCGGTAACATCCACAAAGATGAACTGCCGTTCGCGGGTAGGCATAATGTTGGACTCCCCGTCCCAGGCTATAATCCGTTTCGGGTAGCGCACCACTTCTTCTATGACGGGGATTTTGATGTACAGGCCGGCATCGGTAACAACCCTGACCAGCCGCCCCATCTGAATGATAACCGCCTGTTCGCCTTCGTTAATAATATAGAAAGGGCCAGCTACCAGTACGCCGATAAAAATGACAAAAATAACAATAATAGGGGTAATAATTTTTTTCATTACCGTACGCCTCCACCGGAGGCACTGCCTCCCTGAACATTCATCATAGGCAGGAAGTTTCGCAAATTACGGTCGATTATTACCGTGTTTTCCTCGCCCTGGAATACTTCTTCTATCATTTCGTAATACAGCCGCTGCCGGGTTACTTCCGGCGAACGGCGGTACTCGTTGTATACCGAATTGAACCGGGCGACATCACCCCTTGCCCTGTTCACCCGTTCGGCAGCATAGCCTTCCGCAACCCGAATTAGCCGGTCGGCTTCGCCTCCGGTGCGGGGAATCTCCTCGTTGTACGACTGCTGGCCTTCGTTGATCAGCCGGTTCATATCCTGAATTGCCTTGTTCACGTCTTCAAAAGCCTGCCGTACGCCCGACGGGGGCTCAATGTTCTGCAGCCGCACCGCTATCACATCGATCCCCATGCCGTAGCCGCGGAACGTCTCGTTCATAAATTCAATTCCTGCCGCTTCGATTGCGCTGCGTTCCAGTCCCATAATGTCCATAATCGCCCGGTCGCCCACCAGCATATTTATCGCGGAGCGGGACACGTCGCGGATCGTCTTGGTACGATCGTCCAGGTTTACATTGAACGTCCATGCCCTCGGATCGGCAACCCGGTACTGGATGATCCACTCAACCTCAACGATGTTCAGGTCGCCGGTGAGCATGGTCGACTCGCTGTACTGACTGTCATACCTCGGGTTTCTTCCGGCCATCTGTGTGCGGAAACCAAATTCCTCGGTGCGGACATTTTTCACATTCACCGTATAATTCCGGTCTATACCGAAGGGCAGCTTAAACTGCAAACCCGGTCCCTTAGTGGTTACATACTTGCCGAAGCGGGTTATTACCGCCTCTTCGGCCTGATCGACGATATAGACGCTGGTTCCCAGCATTGCGATCAGAAAAATACCGCCGATTACCAGGGTAATTACACTCGGTTTGAGGTACTTGCCCACTTTTGGCGGAGTAAAATGCTGCATGAAAACCTCCTCGGTTACTTGCTGTAAAGAGTATAGCGAAGTTGCCGGGTAATGGGGAATAGGGTGTGGTATAATTTATACGGAGGAAATGATGAAAAGAACCGTATTGATGCTCGCCATATCCTGTATCCTGACTGCCGCCGCCAACGCGCAGCAGATCAGAATCAGTCCATTTGATGGCCGGTGGACATGGGATGAAAGAGGTGAAGACATTCCCGATTTTACCGAGCTGGTTTTCTGCGGTAACGTAATGCTTGGTTTGTATGATGAAGATATTCAGGTTTATACGGGAGAGACCTTTACCTATACAGGCAGAACTATCACTTTCACAGACAGCTATGAAAAATGGGAATACCGTTTTGCCGGTAATGCTTTAATCTTTACCAACGAGGATGATGAGAGCTGGTCTTACACAAAAATGACTATGGAAAAAAGTCCCATCGAAGGTATCTGGAAAGTAACGGGGGGAGCGGGCTACGATCCGCACGAGGAAAACCATCTGTTGTTCACCGGCGATATTATGGCATTTAACGATGAAGATGAATATGAGGGTTTCAAAATCGAATTTAAGGGAAAGACATTTCATCCATCCCGAAACTTGCTGGGAGAAA
This sequence comes from Treponema sp., assembly GCA_009778545.1. Classification (GTDB taxonomy): domain Bacteria; phylum Spirochaetota; class Spirochaetia; order Treponematales; family Breznakiellaceae; genus WQXQ01. Next base: position 15,805 of record WRJO01000042.1, read on the forward strand.
ATTTTTCCGAAAAGGAATTACAGCGAATGACTATAGAGTACAGAATATCAGGAACATCCCTGACCATCATCGATCCGGATGGGGACGAGCTCAGGCTGACAAAAATATATTAGCCCCTGCCCGTATACGCGCCGGAGCCGTGTTTGCGCTCCGCGCCTCTGCGTAAGTTAATTTCCGGCTGTATTTATCACGGCTTCGTAGTTTTTCAGCAGGGTTCCGTTTTCGCTCATGATAAAGTCGCGGTTGGCCTTAACCCGTGACGGCATTTTTGCGATAAAGATCGCCGCCACTTTCTGCTTGCGCTCACTGTGGTTGCCGTCGCGCATCAAAAGGTAACTGATTACAAGATCGGTTGCCATCTCCACAAGCCTGCGGGAATGGTAGGTTAGGAACTGCTGGTGGCCTTCGTATTTTTTCGCGTGTTCAAGGGCCTCATCAAAAAACGCACGGGCTTCACGGATCTTCCCCAGCAGTTTGGGGCTGTGGGAATAACCCGCCTTGTCGTACTCGTCAAGGATCATCTGCGCCACGCCGGATGTCACCGGACCAATGGCAGCGACAACCTGAAGCTGCGTGGTTCCCTCGTAGATATTGGTGATGCGGGCATCGCGGTAGTGGCGTTCGGCGTTAAATTCTTTCATATAGCCCGTGCCGCCGTGAATCTGAATCGCATCGTAGGCAACCTTGTTTGCCATTTCAGTGGCAAATGCCTTGACCATCGGCGTAAAGAAACCGGCAAGTTTCGCGTATTTCTTTTTTTCTTCGATAATGTCGCCTTTTTCCTCCGGATGTTGATCAGAATAATCTTCCAGCACTTCCTTGAGATCGACAAAACGGGATGTCTCGTAGAGGAGTGATCGTCCGGCTTCTACAGCGACCTTCATCTCGGTGAGCATCTCAAAAACCGGCGGCAGTTCCCGCACGGGCGCGCCGAACTGGATACGCTTGGCGGCGTAGAGATCGGCCTCGCGCCAGGCAGCCTCGGCAATGCCAACCGCCTGCGCCGCTACACCGAGACGGGCATTGTTCATCAGCCAGAGGGTGTACTTGGTAAGACCCCGCTGCCGCTCGCCCAAAAGTTCCGCGGGCGCGCGGTTAAACTGCAGTTCGCATGTGGGGGAGCCGTGTATGCCGAGTTTGTGCTCCAGCCGCCGTATAATCATTTTGTCGTCGCGCCTGTAAATGAAGAACGAAAGCCCGCGCGCGCCTTTGCCTTTTTCCTCACTGCGGGCGAGAACCAGACCAATGGTGCCGCAGCCGTTGGTGATGAATCGCTTAACGCCATTGAGATACCAAATACCATCCGTCCCCTGCACAGCCTTGAGGTTTACTGCCTGCAAATCGCTGCCCGCGTCCGGTTCGGTAAGGATCATCGAAGAATCCCATTCGCCGGAGCACAGTTTGGGGAGGTATGCCTGCTTTTGTTCTTCCGAAGCAAATTTGTTGATCGTCTCGGCAATGTCCTGCTGCAGGCCGAAATTGAGGAACGATGCGTCCGCGCGGGCAAGTATCTCGGCGGCGATGCTGAGAATCGTGGTGGGCATATTGAGGCCGCCGTACTGCCTCGGTATGCAAAAGCCCATCATGTCGGCCTGCGCCAGCATATCAACCGCTTTTTTGGTCGCCGGGTGAAGCGTCACCTGATTGTTCGCCAGAGTGGGGCCTGCCTCGTCAACCGCCGGAGCGTTCGGAGCCATGTACTCGCCGCCGATTTCCCCGATGATCGAAAGCACCATACGGTAGGAATCTCTCGCGTCCTGCGCATCTTTCGGCGCGTGGGCGTATTGTTTCGCCTGACTGAAATTTTCTTCTTTGAAGTGGATGATCCGGTCAAGGTCAAGATGCTCCAGATGGAACAGAATATCTTCGTTATCGGTTAAAAAGTTTTCCATGTTTTCTCCTTCTGTGTTATCCTTGGCACCCTAAACTCTGGCCTTGTACGCCTTGATCATCCGAGGGATAACCTCGTTCAGGTCTCCCACGATGCCGTAATGGGCGATGTTAAAAATCGGCGCTTCCGGGTCGCTGTTAATCGCAATTATCCGCGAAGAAGCGTCCATGCCGGCGCGGTGCTGAATCGCCCCGGATATGCCGCAGGCAATGTAGAGCTTGGGGCGAACCGTGGTTCCCGTCTGCCCCACCTGATGCTCCTTGCCGATAAAACCCTGATCCACCGCGGCGCGGGAAGCGCCAACTTCTGCACCCAGAGTTTGGGCAAGCTCGCGGATAAGGGCAAAATTGTCCTTGCTGCCCACGCCCATACCGCCGGATACAATAATCTGCGCCCCTTTCAGGTTAACGGTTTTTTCTTCCATGATGCGATCGATTATTTCGCTGGGAAAATCGTCCTTGCCCAGGTTAGCAACAATTTTAACCGTTTCTGCTTTGCGGGAAGTATCCGGCTGCGCCATGCGCATCACCCCTTCGCGGACGGTGGCCATCTGGGGCTTTTTCTCCGGGCAGACAATCGTGGCGATGATGTTGCCGCCGAAAGCGGGGCGTATCTGGTAGAGGATGTCTTTGTATTCGCGGTCAACGTTATTGCCCTTGTCCTTCTGAACATGGTCGCCGATCTGCAAATCCGTGCAGTCGGCGGTAAGCCCCACTTTCAGGCTAGAGGCCACGCGGGGAGCAAGGTCGCGTCCCTCGGTGGTCGCCCCGTACAGGACGATCTGGGGCTTGCGCTCGGACACTGTCTGGATCATCAACTTACTGTAGGGGATGGGTGTGTAAAATTTGAGGCGGGGATCTTCCGCCACATACACCCGATCTGCGCCGAAGCTCGCAAGCCGCGCCGCTTCCCCCGCCACATCCTCCCCGAA
>WRJO01000043.1 GCA_009778545.1 Treponema sp.
CCGAGGAAACGCCCTCGTCGATGATCAGCCAGATAAGCCTGGCCGCTTCAACGTCGCTGAGAAAATCGCAGGGGGTTTCCGGCGATCCGGGCAGTTCGAACTTGCTGCGGCTTTCCGAAACGGCCTTGAACAGATTCGCCAAAAGGCCGTCGCCCGCAGCGGCGTTTCCCCGCTGGTATATGTAGGGCAGGCGCACCACCGAGACGTTGGTCTGGGAGCGGTACTGCTGGCACATGTCCTCGGCGGCCTTAAGCTGGTAGCCCTGCGCCCCCTTGGGAGAGGCAGGCGTGGTTTCCGTAATGGCAGCGCTGTCCGCCGCGCCGGAAAAAACCTCGCCCGACGACACGAGTATTATCTGGCCGACGCCGGATTCGGCGCACTGTTCCAGCATGCTCTGAAACGCCGTTACGCCGCCTTCGGTTTTGTCGGAGTGCTCGCCCCGCGCCATGAAAAACACCGCCGTGTCAAAACTGCCGACCTTGACCACCCGCTCAAAAAGCGGATCGGACGGCCCGATGTTAAAGGGGCGGACGTTGTTGGGAAGCTCTCCTGCGGGAATTTTGTTCGCCGCGAGTATGACCCGATTATTCCCCGATGCCCTGACAAGGTGCATCGCAATGGAGTCCAGTTTACCGGTTAGTAATATATTCATTGTTGTAACATTGTATTAGCCAGCCTTGCCGCAGGGCAAGGCGCGGCCGCTACCCATTACCGCCTGTTGGCCGGGGCCGTTTGCGTCTGAGCGTTGGGGGTTAATTCGATGGCCTTGTCAAAGTCTTTAATGGCGTTGTCAAAATCCCCTTTCGCCAGATAGGCGGATCCCCTTTCGCTCCAGGCGGCAGCCGAAGTCGGATCCATGTTGATGACGCGGGTATAGTCCGTTATTGCCCGGTCCCATTCCTGCTTTTCCTTGTAGGCGCCGGCCCTGCCCAAAAAAGCATCGACATTGTTGGGCTCGAATTCAAGGGCTTTGTTGAAGTCCGCTATGGCTCGGTCGTAATCGCCCCGCTGCAGATACGCGTGCCCCCGGCTCAGCCATGCGTCGGCAAGCTTGTTGTCCAGGGCGAGGGCTTTGGCATAGTCGTCTATCGCCCGCGCCCAGTCGTTTCTTTCCAGGTAGATGCTTGCCCTGTCGGTGTAGAGATACGGGTCTTTGGTGTCCAGGGTTATGGCCTTGTTCAGATCTTCCAAAGCCCTGTTCAGATTGCCCGAATCACGGTACGCGTTCCCCCGCATGTGGTAGGCACTCGCATTGTTCGGGTCTATGGTGATCGCCCGATTAAAGTCCTCGATAGCCCGGTTTCTGTCGCCCTTTTCCAGATAGACGGCTCCCCGGTCAATGAGGATGTATGCGTTAAAGGGGTCCAGGCGGCTAGCCCTGTTAAAGTCTTCAAGCGCCCTGTCTAAATCGCCCCTCTGATAGTAACTGATCCCGCGCTGGTGGAATATATCACCCACTTCTTCCTGCGACATTGCGGGAACCGCGATAAAAATGACCAATAAAATGATGATGAGCTTTTTCATGATGTCAATATACTATATAATGTGAAAATTGTCCAGCATTTATATACATCAGAACATAAGCTGGAATCCGATGGGAATTCCCCATTCGATAAAGCTGACGCCGCGCTCCAGGGGGAAGGCTACGGGGTGGTGGCTCCGTATCGTGTAGTCCATGGCGTACACCCGCCGGTACGGCACGCCGTCGGTGCCAATCTGGAACCCCGCATAGAACGTGCCAAGGCCGGCATTGATGGTAATGTAGGGGTTTAGGTGCCATCCGAAGGCGCTCGTATCCTTGAGTTCCTGGATAAAGTAGTTGCTGGTTTCCGCATTTATTACGTTTTCTTCCGGTTTAAAGGAAAGACCCGCATTCAAATAGAGCCGGAAATGCCGGTATGTGTAGTAGGGCAGCACGCCTACGGCGAATTTAATCGGCTCGTTGAGCGGATCGACGCCTTCCATAACGGCACTTCCGCCAAAAGTCGCCCCAATCCGGGCTTTTATGCCGTATTCTGCCGTTCCCCAGCTTGCGCCAATGCCGGCAGCCATCGGCAAATTGTAAGTTACGTCGATTTTTTCGGTTTCATTCAGGTCGAATTTCGCCTTGTAGGGCAGGGTGTACTCAAACCCGACGTTCAGGTAAATGCCGTAGTCCTCAAAGGCGGTGAGGAAAAACGAGCCATAAAAGGTAGACACGTTGGCGCTCATTGTGGGAAAAACGGCAGGGTAAAAAGAATACCGGATAAGTTCCGGATCGTCGTCGTGGTATTCCAGCAGGTTGATATCGCCCTCTCCCGAAAAACTAATGGCCAGCCTGCCGACTCCCCAGATGTCGTAGGCTACCTGGGCATGGCTCCTCCGGTAAACATCTGCCGCCTTGGGCTGCACGTACCCGGTGAGCGTCGGTCCCGAAAGCGACGTTTCTTCAGCTAACGCGCTGTAGTTCATCGCCCTTCCGGCGGGGATGCCCAAAGGCGCGGCGAAGGTAAAGGTAAGCCCCTTTATCGGATTGAAGGTAAGGGCGGCGCCGAGCCACGTACTCGGCGTCCCGCTGTAGAAACCGGCAGTGTCGGAAAGGAAGCCGCCGGCATACGAGTTCTTCGGATATACGACGTATTCGTCGGCATCGTTGGCGTGGTAGCCCCAGCCGACAATGTCGGTAACGCCGAAATCTTCGATAAAGCCGACCTGCAATTTTAAAAAAGGAATGGGCTTCCACCATCCGTTTGCCCGGGCGATAAGCGATTGAACTTCCGTGGTGGCGTCAATTCCCACCCTGACCGTCGCGCCAGCGGCGCCGTTTTCATCCTGGATAGTCCCCTCAAGGTACCCGGTAAAGTAGTTGTATACGAGGATATCGTCGTTCTTTTTGATTATTTCGTCGAACTCGTCTACCTCGTTCGCTATGTTGGTGCCCTTTGCCAGCGTCGATCCCGATCCTACTACTCCGGTAACTTCGATTTCGGCGAAAAGCCCCGCCGCAAACAGCGTGAAAATAACCAGGAACGCCCACAGTTGTTTCATGATCTGCCCTCCGACATAGTATAACCATGTTTCACTTTCTTGCATTTTGTCAAGCCTACCCGCTGGAATTCCCCGCTGAAAGCTGTTATAATCGGAACAATGGAGCTGAAAAAAAGGAAAAAGGTCGTCGCCTGGCTGATAATCGGGGCGGTGGTCCTGTTTTTGGGGCTTTTGTTTGAGTTTTTCCGCCACCGGTACCAGGTTAACCGGAATGTGATTTTTACAACGGAAGGAAGCAAGCTTCAGCTTTTCCGGGACAAGAAACAGGATGATTTTTATATAAAGGGGCTGCTGCTGCGGCCGGGCGAAGCGGGAACGACGAGGGCCGAATATGCAGCGTGGATAAGGCGCGCCGCATCGCTGAACGTCAACGTAATCCAGGTTCACGACGTGCATCCTCCGGCATTTTACCAGGCTTTTTTTGAGTACAACCTGTTTACCGACCGGCCGGTGTACCTTCTCCACGGGATATGGCTGGACGACGCGGTAACGGAGTCGTATCAAAACGCCTACGACGACCGATACATCGCCGAATTTTTTGAGGAGATCCGCAGGGTTATCGACACCGTCCACGGCAAGGCCTCCAACGATCAGGGCAAATACAATTTTAATGCCTCCCCCTACATTATGGGGTACGTTCTCTGCGAGCCGCCTGAGCCCGGCTTTATTACCTTTACCATCGAGCAGAATGCCCACGTTATCGGCTTTGAAGGCGATTACATCTACACCGTCAACGCTTCGCCTTTTGAAGCATGGCTGGCGGCGATGGGCAACTATGCCGTTTCATATGAAAAGGACAGATACGGCGGAACCTCAAGGCTGGTAAGCTGGACAAGCCGGACGGATATTTCTCCGGTTATCCGCGTGGAAGATCACGCCGAGGTTGATTTTGAACATATCAATGCTACGGAAAAATTCAACGCAGGCATTTTCGCTTCCTACCGGGTTTTGCCCGACGAGCCGCGTCTGCGGGCGCTGGAGGTATACTATTCCATGCCGGTTGTGCTGATGGAATGGAACGTCCCGGCGACGGGCGTTGCGGAAGTTTTTGAAGAAATTGTCCGGGCAAGAATCGGCGGGGGGGTAATTTTCTCCATTCCCGAAGACCACTTGCAGGAATTCTACGCCATTATCCGGCAGCAGTTCGCCGATCATTAAGGGGGGGGATAAGTGTCCGGCGAAGCGTTAACCTGGCTGTTGTTCCTGCTTGTTGCTTTTATCGTTTTTCTTTTCGGCTTTTATTTTCTGCGGAAGCTCTTTATGATTTCGGTGGAAAAGATAACGACGAACGCCAAAAATGAAATTAAAGTAAAAATCGAAGGATGCTTGAGCGAGCCGATACCGGAATACCGCGACGGCTACATCGACGATTTTGTCCAGGCCGCCCTGGACAGGGGCAAAAACTACCGCGCCCTGGTGGACAGCTACCTGCTTGGCGCGCTGGAAGGCCAGGCGAAGAAGGAGAACCGGCGGCTGCTGATTTCGATAGCCGCGCAGATGGGCTTCGCGAACGAATGCATCGCCGAGATCAAGAGCCGGAAATTCAGGATTTCGGGGATCGGCGCCCGCAGGGCGGGGCTGTACCGGTTTGCACAAGCGTCCGACGAACTTATATCGGCCCTGGAAATTCTTACCAGCCAAAACCAGTACGAGATACTGCTCGCCATCGCCCGGATCGGCGATGCGGAAACCATGCGGCTTGCATTTGAAACGATACGGGACAACATGCTGATAAACGAACGGGCGGTGGCGCGCATCCTTTCCGCCTTTTCCGCCGGCGAGGAAAAGGTAAAGCTGTTCAGGACCATGATCCACAGCGGCACGGACTATATCGCCGTGCTGTTTCTGAAAGCCGCCGACGGAGACATGGCCGGGGCGCTGCTGGGCGACATCATCGATCTGCTGCACAACGGGGACAAGGAAATCCGCACTGCCGCCGTGCGCTGCCTTGCCGGCATGGGCGAAAAAGGCCCGGAAGAAGAGATCATCAGCGCGCTGGGCGACAACGACTGGGAAGTCCGCGCCCTGGCGGCAAAAGCCCTCGGCGAAATTAAAACGTCAAAATCCAGCCTTGCCCTGTTCAGGGCCCTCTCCGACCGGCAGTGGTGGGTGCGGCAGAACGCGGCAAAGGCGCTGGCAGGCCATCCCGGCTGCGAAACGATGTTTATGCTGGCCGCCGAGTCCGGTGACGAATACGCGAAGGACAGCATACTCAGCGTCCTTGAGGACGAGGGGAGCCCCTTCCTCCAGCGCTATGTTCGAATATTGGGAGCGTAAGAACGATGGGCGGCTATATTCTGAATTTTGTAATTGAGGGATTAATCCAGTTCATACTCTGGTACGTGGTGGGGATGGCATTGATCAACATCCTCCAGATATTCAGCGCCCTGTTTATCGTTCCCGAGCACAGGATTAAAACCCATTATCACGAATACCGGCACAAGGGCGAACACATGGCGCCGATATCGATCCTCGTGCCCGCTTTTAACGAAGAAGCCAACATCGTCGAATCGATCAAGGTGATGCTGAACCAGTACTACCTGAACTACGAAGTGCTGGTGATAAACGACGATTCGGACGACAAGACGCTGGAAGTCATGATGAAGGCCTTTAACCTGCACAAAATTACCTACCCCGTCCGCGAGCAGCTTGCCACAAAAAAGATTCGGGGGGTGTACTACAACCCCGACATTCCCCGCCTAAGGCTGGTCGACAAGGAACGAGGAGGGAAGTCCGACGCTTTGAACGTGGGTATAAACCTATCCCGCTACCCCTACATCCTGTCCGTCGACACCAACACGATTTTGGAACCCAGCGCCCTTATCAACATCGCCATGGACTTTATGTACCACGACACCGTATCCGTGGGCGGGATGATCCGCGTTGCCAACGGCTGCACAATCGAAGACGGCAGGGTTGCAAACATCGGCCTGCCCCGGAACATATGGGCTTTGTTCCAGGTGATCGAGTACATCCGGGGATGGACCGGCTTTAGCTCGCAGCTCCTCATCTCCAGCGCCTTCGGGGCATTTCAGAAAAGCGCCGTGCTGCAGGTGGGCGGCTACACAGCCGGGGCGGTGGGCGAAGACATGGACCTGGTCGTAAAGCTCCACCGGCATCTGCGGCGGAAAAAAATCAAATACCGGATGAGCTTTTTGCCCGATCCGGTCTGCTGGAAAAGGGTTCCCGAAAAACTCGGCGACCTGTTCCTCCAGCGCCGCAAGAGGCAGACGGGGCTTATCAGCATACTGTCCCGCTACCGGGAAATGTTCCTGAACCCCCGCTTCGGCATACCGGGAATGCTGGCCCTGCCGTATTACTTCCTTTTCGCGGTAATATCCCCCTGGATCAAGGTTACCGGGTATATCGCCATTCCCCTGGCATGGTACTTCGGCCGCCTGTCGCTGGAGGGGCTGATTCTGTTTTTTGCAGCCGCCACGGTCTTCGGCATTATCGCCTCCATCGGCTCGCTGCTCATCGAAGAGGCTTCCAATCCCCGGTTTACCAACCTTCGGGACGGGCTGTTCCTGTGCCTGTTGAGCATTTTTGAAAATCTGTTTTACCGGCAGATGACGGTAGTTTTCCGGCTGCTCGGATTCATCTTCCACCACAAGCAGCGGATCACCGAAAAGAAGCAGAAATAGCTATTGCCCGTACAGGGTGCCCTCTACGCTCTGGGTCTGGAGGTTGGAGGATTGTTGTATCTCGATGGTAAAGGGGTGCTGTTCGATTCTTCCCCGCTGTTCAATATCCCCGTTGGCGTTTCTGAATACCGCTTCCACCTGCCACAGGTGCCTGCCGTCCTGCAGGATAGAAAGGTTCTCCAAAACGTAGGTGAATGACCGTTCCGCAGGGCTGGTTATCAATACCGCCGGCGGGTTTTCGTTGTGGATAAGGCTGAATATGTAGGCGTTTGCGCCGGGCACTTCGCCCCATCGGAAGGTGATGTTCCGGTCCCGCGTCAGCTGCGCTATGTCGATGACGGCACGGTCCGCCGGCTGTATGGGCCGGGGAGATGCCAGCAGGGGAATCGGAAGCACGTTGATCCAGAACGGGCTGCCCGGCGTCGCCCCACGCCGGTCGCTGGTGTCGCCACGGATCGTCCAGTACCAGATCCCCTCGCCGAGCGCAGGAAACGTTACCGACGACGAACGGGCGTCCAGCACGATTGCCCTGGGGTCGCTGGAAGGATCGGCGGCGCGGGAAATGATGAGCTGCACGTTCCTTACCGGTTCGCGCGAGGTCCATTGGGCGGTTGGCGGGGTTCGCAATGCCTCTATTCCCGTGTAATTCGTTCCCGAAGCGGGCGATACCAGGGTTATGGGGGAGTAAATCTCTCCCGAATAGGTCTGGATGTTGGCGATCCGGGGAATCGACCACGCGACCTGGCCGTCCTGCCCGATGCCCTGCGCGGAGGCGATGATAAAGCTGCTTTCGGCGATAAGGCCGGTGCGCCGGCTGGTGTATTCCGTAGCCGAGGTAACGCCCTGCACCGTCCAGCGAAACCTGCCCGTCGTGCTGCGGTCGAAGGAAACAAGCACCGAGTTATTGGGAAGGGCGGAAACTTCCGTCAGCGGGCTGTCCCGCTCATCCAGATACAGGCAGAAAATGTAGTTGTCGGCATAGGCAAGCCGTTCCCAGGTGAAATTAACCGTGCTTGTGTCCTCGATGCGGATGCGCTCGTTATCCGAGGGGGATTCCTGTTTGGGGGCGGGCAGGGAAGGAAGCACGACCAGCCTGGTCGGCTGGCTTGAAGCATCGCCCGCGCCGGTTATCCGCCAGTAGTAAATCCCCGGCCTAAGGTAGGGGCCTTGCACGTGGGAGCCGGAAACGTCCAGATCGGCGACAAGCGTGCCGGAAAAATCGGGGCGTTCGGCTATCTGCAGCCGGACGGTATGGGAAAAGGGGTTTATCCATGCGTAGATGGTGTCCGGGCTGCGGCCCGCCTCTATCGTGTAATTGTCCGGGGGAAAGAGCAGGCGCAGGGAACTGTTCCCGCCGTCCTTTATTCCCCTCCGCGCAAGGGCGAAGTCGAAATTTTTGGCCTCGACGAATGGAAGCTCGTCGGAAGCGACCAGGCTGAACGAATTCACCGGCGACGGCCGCTCGTCGGCTATTATTCCGGCGTTCATCGGCCGGACGCGCCAGAAGCCCATGTCCCCCTCGACGCCGCCAGGGTACACAGGATGGATACGCCAGTGCCACCTTCCCGGCCCGATTTGCGACGTTACGAAGAACCCAGTGCCGTTGTCGGTTTTCCTGATTAGCTGCCGCAGGCGGGGGCGGTTCATCTCCGGATTGGCGGCGACTTCCAGCAGCACCGCTTCTGCTTCTTCGGGGACAGTCCACGAAAAGCGGACGTTCTGCTTTCCCGGGTATATCGTTTCGACCGAACCGTTGGCAGGGGAAACGGCCCTTGGGGCGGCGGCATGGACTATGTCAAAACGGCCGGAGTCGGCAGCTTCCGCAGAAGGGTTAACATAGGCGCGCCAGTAATAGGTTCCCAAAGGAAGGGAAACATCCAGCGAGTCCGAAGCGTCTTCATGCCACCTGCCCAAAAGCTGCGAAAAATCCCTGCTGTCGGAAATGTCCAGTCGGACGCTGCCCCCGGATGCGCCGTGTTTTTTCCAGGTAAATTTTACCTGCGCCGTTTCATCGAAGCTCCGCAGAATCCGCGTGCCGTTTCTCGGCGACAGCATCACCAGCGGGGGCGCGGGCAGGAACTGGCCGTCTTTGCCGACCCTGACCGCCTCTCCGGCGGCGGCGGCGCGGGTTTCTCCCCGTGCGGTAAAAACGCCGGAACCCTGGAACATCATGCTGGAATAACGGTCAGCGGCCTTTACGCATGCGCTGCTTCTCGGACCAAGCGTACCGTTGACGACGGGGACATTTTTTGAAGGCATGGCAATTTCCAGATCGGACCGGTTGCTCTGGACATGGATCTCGCCCTCGTTCAGTTCAATAAAGGGGTCTTCTCCCTCGCGGAACATTATGCGGATAGTGGTGTTTTCCGACAGCTCAAGGGTTTCGCCGTCGTTCAGCCTGATCTTGACTTCGGAATAGGCGGCGGTCTTTACGATGTCGCCGTAGTAAATTGAAGTATGCCGGGTAAGCCTGTCCCAATGCAGCTTGACCGCCGCGAACCGCTGAACCGTTCCGCTCACCCAGTACACGGATCCGATGGGCCTGTTTTCCGCCTGCTGCCGGACGGCCCTGTTAAAATCCTCGCGGAACGCCATTATGCTTCCGCCCATGCCCAGTATGCAGACCCCTATGATAAAAACCGACCGGATGGGAGTATAAATCGTATAATCAGAACGAACCTTTGCCATTCCTTATTCTGCTTTCCTGTTTCCCCTTAAGGATTCCCGGACATCGTCCAGGGTAAATGGCCAGCGCTGTTTGTCCTGGCTGTTTGCGGGAGTAATGTTAACCAGCGCGAAAAGGTCCGTGTCGGTTTTTCGCTGGTGGGGAAGGTCCAGTTTTTCGGCGAGGATCCGGCTTCCGGCAATTTCCCGCGCCGCGCCGGTGATAACGATATCCGTTCCGGAGGGAACGCTTGCATCCCCGGCGGCAATTGCCTCGGCAACAATTTTTCCGGTTACGGAATATTTATGGAAGCTCTCCGTACCGATGCTGCCGGCAAGCACCTTTCCCGTATCAATCCCGCAGCTCATCCGGAATATGTTCTTCTTTCCTTTTGTCGCCATGTCGGTGTTGGAATCCCACACGGCGGCCCGCAGCGTCAGGGCGGCTCGCAGGCTGTTCATAACATCGCCGCCAATATTCCCCGGCGATACAATGCCCCAGTGGGCGATAAGCTGGCTGCCCAATATCCTGTCCACCACGCCGCCGTTTTCCACTACGCTGTCGGTCATCATGGAAATGAACCTGTTCAGATATTCGAGCGATTCGGCGGCGTCATAGATCTCCAGAATTTCGGGAAAGGAAACATAATCGACGGAAAGGATCGCTGCCTCAAGATATTCGCCGCGCTGTTCAACCTCGCCGGCAAGTGTCCTGTCGAGAAATTCCTGGCTGTTGTAGCGGCCGACAAGGCTGTTCGCCGCCGCCCACTGGTCCAGTTCCCTGCTCATGTTCATAAAGCGTTCGGTTAAGACGCCAAGCTCGTCCCTGGATTCGGGCTTCAGATCGATTTTAAAATCGCCCGCTTCTATCTTCCCCGTGGCGGCGATGAGCTTTTGCACCGGGGACGTTACGCTTCTGCCGTAGAACCATGTCACCAGAACCGTCAGAAACATTACCGTTATGGAAAGCAGCAAATTCCGCCGGGTTACGGCGGTTATCTGTTCGGTGATAAGCGAATATTCCAGCGAACTGAATATGGCGGCATCGGCAAACGGAATCCGCTGCCCTGCGCCCACAAAACGGGTCCCGCCGATCGAATAGCTCAGCCGCACGGTTTCCCCCGGGCTTTTCCAGAGCGACTCCACAATGGGATACCCGGAAATGTTGTCCCCGCCGAGCACCAGGCTAAAGTCGGGGTGGATAAGTATGTCGCCGTCTCCGTTTACCAAAAAGGTAGAATTGGCGCCGGTGCCGGTAATTTCGGAAATGTTTTCCGGCGAAAAAACGATAATGGCGGCGTTTTCAAAGCCGGTGTTGTGCCATGGATAAAAGAAGGCCAGAAGGTTTATGCCGAAGACCGGCGAAATATTTTTCAGAACCGGGTCTCCCTTGCTGGCCCGTTCCACCGAACCGGCTTCGTCGGCGATCCACGCGTTCAGGGCATCCAGAGAAATCTCGTTGCTGCCCAAAAACTGCCGGTTGATTATTTCGTGCGCGCCAGGCACGATGATCGCCGCGATTGCCGGATTTCGCTCAAAGAAGATATTCCTTGCATGCCTTGCCTGCTGGTCGCCGGTTTCCTGGGCTTCATCCATATCCAGCAGCATAAGCGCGCCGGACCGTATCCCGTACAGGCGGTCGGTAATTCCGGAGGCGGCGCGGCTGTTGATGTCGAAATTGGCAGCCTCGGCGGATCTTGCGAATTCCGCCCTGACCATTACTGACACCAGCGTTGTCGTTATCCAGATGGAACCAATGAGGATGAGCGTTACGATTAAACCCAGTTTTACTCGAAACGGAAACAGGACTTTCATCCTGGTGCCTTGTGCGGATTCTGTTTTATTCTCCATTACAGCCTTCTATGTGGTACTATAAGCGAAAGTATAAGAAACGTCAAGAGAATGTAATATTGGACATATTTTTCTCCAAACTGTTGATTTCTTCCTGAAAATAACCATAATTATTGGTAAGAGGGGAAAGGAGATCGCGATGAACCGGGTTCGGGCGGCTTTTTTGCTGTTATTTCTTGCGGCTGGTTTATGCTTTGGACAGGCCCGACAGGGGAGTTTCAGCCAGAGGGGAATGGCAAGCCAGGAAATGATGACTGACGGCCTTAGCGCCGCGCACCCCAGCCTTCCTATTGGTTCCAAGGCAAGGGTAACGAATGTCGCCACTGGCAAGGAAATAGAAGTTACCATTACCGGAAGGATACCCGCAGCGTCCAACAGGATAATCGACCTTTCCCCAGGGGCGGCTTTGGCCCTTGAAATTGGCTTTAGAGGGGAAGTTATCGTATCGGTACCCACTCCTCCCCGGCCCCAGGTCGCAGCAACTCCGCCGCCGCCCCCTCCGCCTCCGCCCCCACCTCCGCCTGAGCCGGAACCCGAGCCGGAGCCGGAGCCCGAGCCCGTGGTAATCGCCGCCGTGCCGGAACCTGAACCGGAGCCGCCACCGCCACCGCCTCCTCCTCCGCCACCCCCTCCGCCGCCACCGGAACCAGAGCCAGAGCCAGAGCCGGAGCCGCCACCTCCTCCGCCGCCACCGCCACCGCCACCCCCTCCGCCTCCGCCGCCACCGCCGGAACCGGAGCCGCCGCCGCCTGTTGTCCAGGCGCCGCCGGTGCATATCACGATATACAACTATATAATGAACCCCGAGCCGCCGGAGGAGGCCAGGAACGACCTGGACTACCTTTCGTGGCTTACCCTTATGGCAATGGAAGCCCGCGCCCAGGCCGCCGAAGATCCGGAATGGCCAGAACAGCCGCAGAGCTTCCGGCAGCCGCAGATTCAGCCCCCGATACAGCCGCCTGAGCAGCCACGGGCCAAGCCGCCGGCTGCGTCTTCGCTGTTTAACCCGCCGGTATCCGACGTGCAGCTGATTCCCGGTCTGCCAAACCCCAACAGCGGCAAAACATACCGGCTGCAGGTTGGGACTTATTCCGCGATAGAGAGCGCGGCGCGCGCCATGCGGCAGTTGCAGGCCGCCGGTTTTGACGTTGCCCAGGAACCGATAGGGACGATGTTCCGGGTGCTCGCCGTGGGGATTTCCGCGCAGAACGTGCTGGGAGCGGCTCAGCGCCTCGGGGCGATAGGGTTTGGGCAGATATGGGTTAGGGAGTAAATTTCCGCTTGAACTAAAGGACGCTTAATGCTATACTGAGCCAATCTAAAATTGAGCTTTTAAAATCCAAGGGGGGTTTATGGCAAGCACTCATCAACTGGTTACCTTTCAGCTCGGCGAAGAGCTGTACGGCATTAACATAATGGATGTCAAGGAGATAGTCCGCGTTCAGGACATCAGGGCCATTCCCAACGCTCCCACGTATGTTGAAGGCATCTTCAACCTGAGAAGCGAGATCATCCCGATTATCAACCTGCACAAACGCTTCCACCTGAAAAAACTGGTTAGCTCCGAAGAAGACGAACTGCTTTCAGGCTTTGTGATCCTCGACATAGACGGAATGAAGCTGGGGATCATCATCGATCGGATATCGCGGGTTATCACCATTGAAAGGGAAGACGTACAGCCGCCGCCCCAGATGCTTTCCGGCATCGGCGCCGAATACATTCAGGGCGTAGTGCGCCAGGAGCAGGGCTACCTGATCATCCTGGACATACGCGACCTGTTTAATCCCAAGGAACTTCAGAAGATCGCCGAACTGAGACGGTAGAATTTTTTCTGCAATGAAAATAGAAGTCCATTCACCAACCATCAGAAGAAAGGAAATGGATGCCGTCCTAACGGCGATGGTCGAGGACCAGATAGGTCCGGGGGAACGTTCGCGCCTGCTGCTGCAAACGGCAAAAGAACAACTGCATTTTGATTTTGCCCTCGCCCTGCGGAGCCCTGCCATCGCCCTGCACCTGGCGCTGCTGTCCCTCGGCCTGAAAGACGGCGACGGCGTTTTGATTTCAGGGCTTTCTCCCCGGTACTATGCCCAGACGCTTGCCGACCTGCGCCTTACGCCGCTGTACTGCGACGTATCGTTCTCCTTTCCCTGCATAACAAGGGAAAGCGCCGAGAAGGCGATCGGCGCAAAGCCGGAAGGCGTACAGGCCCGCTGCATCGTCCTGCACCACACGCTGGGCTACGCGCCGGATGCCGCTTCCTTTGCCGATCTGGGCATCCCCGTCATCGAAGACATTTCCCAAAGCTATACCCCGCCTCCGTTAGCCCCCGCTGCGGAAGGCGGCGCGCCGAACAAAGAAGCGGCAGCGGCAAAGCCGGTACATGGCACTTTTGCGATACTCGGCCTTGAGGAACGGGACATGCTTACCTCCGGCGGCGGGGCGCTGCTGTTTGCATCTGCCCGCAGGGACGCCTCCCTGCTGCGCGCCCATGCCAACATCCCCGCCGAATACTGCCTGCCGGACATAAACGCCGCGCTTGCCACGGTTCAGTTCAGGGAGGCGGCGCGGAACATGGCGCGGCGGCACGAAATAGCCCAGGTGTACACCCAGGCAAGCCTTTCTACGGCGCACAAACGATTTGTCAGCCAGGAAGGAAGCGAATACAACAACTATGCGTTTGCGCTGGTGCTGGAAACCGGCATGAAGGAAGTTACCTCCTATGCGCGGAAAAAAGAAATCATCGTCGAAAACGCCTTTGAACAAAGCCTTGCCGGATCGGGGATCGTCGATACGGCGGAATGTCCGGTGAGCTGTTCGCTTGCGCTGCGGACCGTTATGTTCCCCCTGTATCCCCGGCTCCGTTCCCAGGACGTGCAGCGGGTTTCCCGGCTGATTACGACCCTTCCTTAAGCGAGGATCATGCCGGTGCAAAACGCGGTTTTGTTTGTCAACACCCACAAGGAAAACGCGGAAACGGCAGGGAAGGCGATACGCGCGGAACTGGAAAAACGCGGCGCGAACGTAACGGTATTTACCCAGGAAAATAAATTTGTCGAATTGCCCGAAGGCGGCTACGACGTTGCGTTCAGCCTTGGAGGCGACGGGACGGTACTGTACACGGCGCGGCTGCTTGCAGCGATGGACATACCGATTTTCCCCGTGCACCTCGGCACGCTGGGATTCCTTGCCGGGGTGCAGATGCACCAGTGGCTTTCGGTGTTCGAAGAATGGCTCAACGGCACGGCGCGGATCTCCCGCCGCTGTATGCTGAGCGTCGTCGTCGAGCGGGAAGGGGAGGCCGTGTACGGCGATACCTGCCTGAACGACGCGGTTATCTCGTCGCTGGGCATCGCCAAGCTGATCCGCCTGCGGGTCAACGCCGAAACGGCGCAGGGGCAATTTGCCGACCTTGGCTGCTACCGCTCCGACGGGCTTATCATCGCGACGCCGACCGGTTCCACCGCCTATTCGATGGCAGCCGGCGGCCCGATACTCGATCCCGAAATGGAAGCAAAGATACTCAGCCCGGTATGCTCGTTCGCCCTTTCCAACCGCCCCCTGGTACTCCCTTCGCGCAATACCCTGTACGTCACCGTCGAAAAAGAACAGCGATCCGGCGTGCTGCTGACCGTCGACGGGCAGAACACCCTGAACCTGGAAGGCGGCGACCGGATCACCATCGCCCACTATCCCCATTACGCCCGTCTCATCACCGCCGGGCGTTCGGCGTATTACACCGCGCTCCAGGAAAAACTTGGCTGGGGGGTCGATAATGCTTGAAGAACTGACGATCAGAAATTATGCCCTTATCGATTCGATTTCCCTTTCGTTCCGCTCCGGCTTTAACGTGCTGTCCGGCGAGACGGGCGCGGGCAAATCGATCATCGTCGGCTCGCTGGGGTTTCTTATGGGCGGCAAAGCCGAAACGGACATGATACGCTCCGGCAGCGAAGAGGCAAGCGTCTGCGCCCTCGTGTCGGTCGGCAAGGGCAATGCCGAGGCCGCCGAATGGCTGCGAAGCCGCGACATTAACTGCGACGAGGACACGATCCTGATACGGCGGACGATTCGCTCAAGCGGCCGGGGTTCGATTTTTATACAGGAAACGCCGGTAACGCGGGGCGACCTTTCGGCCTTTATGTCCCTGCTGTTTGACCTCCACGGGCAGCACGATCACG
Source organism: Treponema sp. (assembly GCA_009778545.1). Taxonomy (GTDB): domain Bacteria; phylum Spirochaetota; class Spirochaetia; order Treponematales; family Breznakiellaceae; genus WQXQ01. Next base: position 15,368 of record WRJO01000043.1, read on the forward strand.
AGTCGCTTTTGCGAAAGGAAAACCACCGCCGCTACCTGGATCGCTTCGCCGGCATCGAGGAAGAGGTGATCGCCTATTCGAAAAATTTTATCGAACTTTCCGAAAAACGCAGGGCGCTTGAAGCGTCGTTCAGTTCGCAGAAGGACCGCGAGACAAGGCTGGAACTGCTCCGCTATGCCGTTGACGAAATTGCCGCTGCCAAAATTCGCGGCGGCGAGATACGCGACCTGGAAAACGAAGCGCAGCTATTGTCCGATTTTGAAAAACTCGCCAACAACGCCGCCGCCGCCGCCGACTCCCTGTTTGACGGAGAAGAGTCCGTGCTGAGCCTTGCCCGCCGCGCCCGCAGCGCGCTGGACGGCGCGGTATCGATCGATTCGTCTTTGGCCGTTCTGCAGAAGCGCCTGGAGGACATGTACTACGAGGCGGAAGACATCGCCGGCGAATTCCGCGCATACCGGGACGGCCTCCGTTTCGATCCCCAAAGGCAGGAAGCAATCGACGAGCGGCTTGCCCTTTTGTACAAACTGAAAAAAAAATACGGCGAAACGGAGGATGCGATTCTTGCCTACCGCGAACAGGCCGAGGGCGAAATAGAGGCCCTTGCCAGCACCGGCGAAAACCGCGAAAAACTTAAAGCGGAAATCGCCGCCCTGGAAAAGGAAACCGCCGCTAAGGCACAGGCGATTCGCCGCAAAAGAACCGCAGCGGCGGCGGCCCTGGCCGAAGCGATTACCGCAGTACTCAAACGGCTGGGAATGCCTGCGGCGCGTTTTTCCCCGTCGGTGATTCCCAAAACGCGCGAAGACGGCGCTCAGGCATTCGTTTGCGGCCCCTGGGGGGCGGAGGACATTGAGTTTCTCATATCTGCCAATTCCGGCGAGCCGCTTAAAGACCTCAGCCGCGTCGCTTCCGGCGGGGAGCTGTCCCGCGTAATGCTTGCGATAAAATCGGTGTTGTCAGGCGGGGAAGGCGGCGACAGCATCGAAACCCTGGTCTTCGACGAAATCGACGCGGGCATCGGCGGAGAAGTGGCGCTGGCGGTAGGGGAGTACCTCGAAAAAATCGGCGAGCGCCTCCAGATATTCTGCGTTACCCACCTTGCCAGTATCGCCGTCCGCGCCGCCAACCATTTTAAAGTAGAAAAACGCACAGAAGGCGGCAGGACGTTCACCGGAGTCGGTCCGCTCAGCGCGGAGGGGCGGCGGAAAGAAATTGCCAGGATGCTTGCCGGCGACTCGGGCGGCGCGGCACTTGCCCATGCCGATGATTTGATCTTAAAATATGGAAAGAGGGGCAGTTAATGGCGAAAGTTACCGAGAATGAGCGAATCAAATTCCATAAAATAACGAGTCCCTACCGCGAAGCGGCGGCTGTGATACTCAAAAAAGAAAAAGATTCCCGCCCCGAACTGAGCAAGCAAACATCCCAGGCGGCCTTAAAGGACATTGAAATGGCCGATTCGATGCTCAACCTCGCTTCAAACTACCTGGTGATAAGCGGCGTTTCCCAGTCTGTGCAGAATCTGAGAAACGAAGACGCATTGAACGACGCGAGAAAAACGCTGTATAAAAGCGTCATTTACCTTGAAGAAGCGGTAAGCAACTATGTAGACACGCCGTTTTCGGATTACGAGGACAAGCTTAACCTTATCGAATCGATCAACCCGGCGCGGCGTTTTTTCCTCGTGCGAAAACTCGGCCTGTCCGTACAGATGCTGAAAAATTCATACGGCGACAACAGCAAATGGAAGTGGTCGTTTGTCGATCTGGAAGGACGGGCCGCAACCGTTACCAAAAACATCATTAACCTCCGCACCGTAATGGTTAACAGCGATCCCCGCTCCCCGCATTACGAACCGACAATCCTGCACCTGCGGCTTGCGAAAAAACTGCTCATGCAGGCGGCGGATCGCTACCGGGAAAAATACGAACTTTCCACCAACCGCATAGACGATTTCAGAAAGGGCATTAATTTTCTTTCCGCGCTGGTACGGCTGAACATGGTTACCGATGCCCAGCTTGACGCGGCAGCGGTAAAAAAGAAATACGATATCTGGAACAACAAGCTCAATGCCGACATCATAAAAGCGGATATGCGGGTAAGCGGCAAAAGATAGCATGGCGAAAATTTCCGCTTCGCTTGGACAATACAAATCGCTTCTGCCTTTTTTTAAACGGTACCGCTGGAGGTACGTCCTCGGCCTGGTCTGCCTGATAACCGTCGACGCAGCGCAGATCGCGATCCCCCAGTTTATCCGCCGCGCCGTAGACCTTGTAAGCTCCGGTGTTTTTGAATTACGCCAGATAATGTACCTCTGCCTGTGGATGGTTGGGACGATGCTGATGATCTCGCTGGGGAGGTTTTTGTGGCGGTATTTTATTCACGGCTCCTCCCGGAGAATCGAAACGGAATTGCGGGAAAAACTTTTTTCCCATTTGCAGACCCTTTCTTGGGACTTCTACCAGAAAAACAAAATCGGCGACCTTATGGCGCGTTCCACAAACGACCTGAACGCCGTGCGAATGTCGATTGGCATGGGGCTTGTCGCGCTGGTTGACTTTATCGTAATGGGCACGGCGATTTTGATAATTTTATTCGTGCAGGATGCCCGCTCGGCAATGTTTGCCATCATCCCGCTTCCCCTGGTAACGGCGATAATAATGGTTTTCGGCAAAACGGTCGGCAAAAAATTCCAGGCCGCCCACGAAGCCTATTCAAAGATGAGCGACACCGCCCAGGAAACCTTTGCCGGCCTTAGGGTGATAAAATCATTTGTCAAGGAATGGTGGTTCGTTAAAAAATTCGCCGCCGACAACGACGAATACCGCAAGGCCAACATGGAGCTTGTCCGGCTGTTCGGGCTGTTCTTTCCCCTGGTCACCTTTCTTTCCGAGATGACCGTCCTTATCATG
>WRJO01000044.1 GCA_009778545.1 Treponema sp.
CCGGAAAAAAATACTCAAACAGGCCAAGGGTTTTTGGGGGCGCAGGCACTCAAACTATAAAACGGCAAAAGACGCGGTCGCAAAGGCCCTGTCCTACGCGTACCGCGACAGAAAGGATCGGAAAGGAAACTTCCGCAGACTGTGGACGATCAGGATCAACGCCGCCTGCCGCGAAGAAGGGCTTTCCTATTCGCGGTTTATCGCCGGGCTGGACAAGGCGGGGATCATCATCAACCGGAAGGTCCTTGCCCATCTTGCCATGCACGATACCCAGGCTTTTAAGGCCGTCGTCGAAAAAGCAAAAACAGCGTTGGGGGCATAAGGGGCTCCAGGGAGGGATTTCGGCTATGATAAACCTTGAACAGGTCAAGCTGCTGGAAACGAAAGTCGCCAAAGCAATTGATTACATTGAGCGGCTGGGAAAGGAAAATGCCGATCTGCATCAGAAAGAAGCGGATCTGCAGACAAAGCTGGACAGTTACCAAAAGCGGATTGACGAGCTTGAGGATCTGGTCATGCGTTTCAAGGAAGATCAGGGCAGAATAGAGGACGCGATTCTTTCCGCGCTGGACAGGTTTAACCAGTTCGAAGAAGCAATCGAAAAAAGCCTGTGGAACAAGGGCGATCATCCAGCCGGAACCAAGGGCGGCAAGTCCAAATCGCATCATGCCGCGGCGCAGCATATTCAGGTGGAAGCGCCGGCACCATCCGATAATGATGCCGAATCTGAAGACGGCGACGGAAAAACCTGCTTTGAAATTCCTGCCTCCGAAACCGACGACGACATTCCCGATCCCCTGGAGCCGTTGGATGCCGACGATGATTCGCCGGAGAAAAACGCGGAGCTGGATATTTTTTAAAAAAGGAAAATTCCGTGAACGAGCTGCCGGAATCTGCCGCTGGTCCCCATGACCTGCATATCAATGTCCTTGGCGCCAGTTTTTCCATAACGGCAGGCGAAGCCCCGGAGTATCTGGAAGAGGTGCTGCGGCAGTATCAGATTGCCGTTTCAAACACCCAGGGCATTTCGGGAATGAAAGACCCGCTGAAGGTAGCAATCCTGACGGGGTTTCTGCGCTGCGACGAAATCAACAAGCTGAAACTGCAAATCGAAGAGGATAAGGCAAACGTCGAGGCGCAGCGGGCGGACGACGAGCGGGAGCTAAATCAAATAACCCAAAGCCTGATAACCCGCCTTGAGCGGGTTCTTGATGCCTAGACTGTTCAAACTCGTTAACCAGGTAAAACACTACGAGTGGGGTTCGCCCCGCTTCATCCCCGAATTGCTCGGTACGCCCCCTGCTGGCTCGCCATCTAATGATGGCGCACCCTGGGCGGAACTGTGGATGGGCTGCCACCCGGCCTCTCCCTCGCATAGCGGCGGCGTCAGCCTTGGGCAGATCATTGCCAAAGACCCCATCCGCTGCCTTGGCGAAAAAACGGCGCGAAAGTACGGAACCCTGCCCTTCCTGTTCAAGCTCCTCGCCGCAGCTCTGCCGCTTTCGATTCAGGCCCATCCGAACGAAGCCCAGGCACGCGAAGGCTTTGAGCGCGAGAACAGGCTGGGGCTGCCGCTTGACGCGCCCAACCGCAGCTATAAAGATCCCAACCACAAGCCTGAACTTTTATGCGCCCTAACGCCATTCACCGGCATGTGCGGCTTCCGTGCCCCTGACGAAATAAATGACTTAATTTCGAATTATTTCACACGGAGGCACGGAGGCACAGAGAATAATGCACAGTATGTAAAAGACTCACTTTCCTCTGTGTCTTTGTGCCTCTGTGAGAGGTCTTTAGGGAATAGGTTAAGAAATTTTCTTAATGCACTCTTCAACCTTTCTGACGAAGCACGGAAAGCTATCACAGAATTCATACTCTCTCATGAACCCCCTTCTTCCCCCCCGTGCCTCCGTGCCTCCGTGCCTCCGTGTGAGGAAAAGGGAACAAATTCCCCCGAATGGGGGCTTATGCGGCTATTCGCCGAATTGTACCCCGGCGACCCGGCGGTGATTGCGCCGCTGTACCTCAATGTCTTTCACCTGGAACCAGGCGAGGCGATTTTTCTGGAAGCCGGCGTGCTCCACTCCTATATCAGCGGCTTCGCCGTGGAACTGATGGCCAATTCCGACAACGTGCTGCGGGGCGGCCTTACCGGCAAGCATGTCGACATACCGGAATTGCTGAACATCACCGGCTTCTACCCGCAAAAGCCGCGCATTATCCGCCCCGCCGCCACCGATAGTTTTACCTACCCCGCCCCCTGCGAGGAATTTTCGCTCACCGTGATGCGCGGCAAAAGCGGCGAAGCGAATACATTCCCGGTAGCTGCTGCACAGGACAGCCCCGCAATCTGCATTGTCACCGATGGCGAGGCTATTTTCGCCGACAGCGGCGGCGGAGAAACGGTTCTCAAACAGGGGGAATCGGCTTTTATCCCGCCCGCCGCTTTGGGCGAGCCGCCGTTGTCCGTGCGCGGGCATTTCACCCTTTATTCAGCCTCGTGCCCCCTATGATGAAAATCCTCGTTGACGCCGATTCCTGCCCGAGGGACGCGCGGGAACTGGTCCTGCGCGCCGCCGACCGCCTGGGGCTGCCACTGGTATTTGCCGCAAACCGCCCCATACCGGGGATAGGCGGGGAAAACGTCGCCATGGAGGTCTGCCCCGCCGGGGAAAACTCCGCCGACAACCGAATCGCCGAACTTGCCGCGCCGGGGGACCTAGCCATCTGCCGCGACCTGGCGCTGGCGAAACGGCTGTTGGACAAAGGCGTTGCCGTAATTGACGACCGGGGGCGGGTGTTCAGCCGGGACAGCATAAGCGAGCTTTTATCCCTGCGGGACTTTACCGTAGGCCTCGCCGAAAACGGCATGGATTATGAGCGGACGGCAAGCTACGGCAGAAAAGAGCGCCAGGCATTCGCCAACACCCTCGACCGCGAGCTGGTTAAAATATCAAGAAGAATCAACGAATGAACGCGAATAAAAACGAATGAAGAAAGGAATTAATATTTGTATTATTCGTGTACATTCGCGTAATTCGTTGATCTTGTATTAAGCTGTTGGGTCTTCGGGGTACAGGCTTTGGGTCTGCTTTATGTTGGGAAGTATCTCAAAGAAAACATCGATCAGGTCGGGGTCGAATTTGCTCCCCGCAAGCTGCCGCATTTCCGCCAGCACCTGCTCTTCGCTCCAGGGCTCCTTGTACACCCTTTTTGAGCAGAGCGCGTCGAACACGTCGGCGATGGCGACGATCCTGCCGGCAAGCGGTATATCATAGCCCTTTCTTGTCCCCGGCTTGCCCGCTTCGTCGGTTGTTTCCGGAACAAGGCTCACCGGATCGATCCGGCCGGGGTAGCCCGTGCCGTCCCAGTTTTCGTGGTGGGTAAGGGCAATATCCCTGGAAATATGGTCTATCGGCGACTGAGGGTCGTCGAACAGCCCGGCCCCGTACAGGGTGTGGTGCTGCATTATCATGAATTCTTCCGGGGTAAACCGGGCGGGCTTTTTAAGAATCACGTCGGAAATGGCGACTTTTCCCACATCGTGGAGCATCGCCCCAATTCTGAGGATGTCCCGGAAGCTATCCCGCTCGGCTTCGGGGATTTTGTTGTTGTACGCCCACCGATCGTAAATCTCCACCGCATAGCTTGCCACGCGGTTAACGTGGGTGCCTGTTTCCTTGGGGTCCCTCAGTTCCGACATCTTGATCATGCGGAGGATCATTGCCCGCGTAACATAGGCGCGCTGCAGCGCGATGGTCGCGTTGGCGGCAAAATGGGTGAGCAGGAATTTATCCTCTTCCGAAAACGGCACGACATCCCCGTTTTCCGTTTTGTTAATAACCTGAATAACGCCCAAAAGCCGCCCGTCGGCGGTCGTAAGAGGGAACGTCAGCGTAGAAGTGGTTTTATAGCCGGTTAATTTGTCAAAAGAAGAGTTAAAGGAATAGGGCGCATCTGCGGGAATATTGTACATATCGGGCACATTTACGATCTTTCCCGTAAAGGCACAGTAGCCGGAGATGGACTTTTCGTTAATCGGCACGGAAAAAATCGAATATATCATTTTTTGGCCCGGGGGCAGCGTCTTTTGCACCGTGTCGTTTTGGGCGTATTTGATGAGGAGCTTGTCTACCAGAACCCCCTGGTCGTCAATTGCCTGTTTTACATAGATTGAGCCCGCGTCGGCACGGACCACGTTGCGTGCTTCCTGAAGAATCCGTTCGAGAAGCAGATCGAGGTCCTGGATCTGGTTCAGTTCCGAATCCAGTTCGATAATCGACTTAAAATCCGTCACTTCCCCTGCCATATTGTCTCCCGGTCTCCTCAGTCCCTGCGTCCCGTGCATTTGATGATATGATAGCCAAACTGGGTCTGCACCACATCGCTCACAGATCCGGGGGAAAGGCGTTTCACTGCCGACTCGAAAGCGGGCACCATTTTTCCCTCGCCAAACCAGCCAAGATCCCCGCCGGAGGATTTTGACGGGCATGTAGAAAACTCCCGCGCCAGGGATTCAAACTGTCCGCCCTGCTTAACCTTTCTGAGAATATCATCTGCCGTTCCCCGGTCTTTTACCAGGATATGACTGGCCTGCCATTCCATGCTGCTGTCTCCTTCCTTATTCTTGCACATAAGGCGGTAAATAACAATACGCCTGAGGGGCGATAATGCATCATACTGCAGGATATGAGAATATGGGATGGCTTTTTTAAAAAAAAATCGTTTTTATAGGGAAAAGGTAAATTCCCTGCTTTTGGCAATTTCAACACTCCATAGTATTTCGCCGTGGATAAGATTGCAAAAAGCGGAAACATATGCCGGATAATCACCGCTTTCAAGGTAAACTCCGGCCCTGAGTTCGTTGGTCAATTCAGGCTCAAAATTCCAGAGCAAGCCGTTGGCCGATTTGTTATCCCCAATGTCAACCATCCAGTCTTCGGCTATTTTTATTGTGGCAGAGTAGCTGAATTTATGAAAAGCATATTGTACCTCTGCGGAAAATTCAGGTTCGGATGACAGCGCCACGCCCGTTTGGGCTGTATTCAGGCTGAGGTTAGTACCGCCAATGCAGTATATTCCCCTGCCCGCTGTGCACTTTTCGTATATCCATTCCGAATTGTCTAACTCATATCCTATTTGAAAATAAACTCCTATGCTATAAACATGCCCGGTCTGTACAAACGGGCAAATTATCCTGCCTGTTTCTTTCACATGGTCAAGAGGATCCCCGATGATGTCTGCGGATGTGCAGAAAATTTCATGCGATTCGGTAAGGTTTTCGTTCTTTCCAAGGTCGCTAAACTGAACGAGTATCCAGTTTGTTTCCGGCGGAATATTTTCAAGGGTAAGGCAAATGCCTTCCGCCATGGTCTCGGCTTTCACAACAATTTTTTTTGCGGATGACATGGCAACATTTGATTCCCAGCCGATAGTCAGCAAGGCAAAACACACAGCAAGAAAAAAAACCCTTCTTAATCGATCCTGAGACACAGTTTCCCTCCAGGAAATTCAGACACTTTTTCTATCTATCGGCGTATTTCTACGCAGCCTTGAGATTCCCGAAACACTGCATTGTAATCGCTTTTACCGGCGATGAGATTTGAACTCATACCCCCTTGCAGGGAGAGGATTTTAAGTCCTCAATGTCTACCATTCCATCACGCCGGCATTACATTTCGATCCTACCACGAAATTACGGGGTTTGAAAAGGGAAGCGCGCAATTTGGATACTGCGCGCCCTCCTCTGCGCCCGCGTACCGCTTGCGGTACGATGCGCCTCTGCGCCTTGGCGTGATGAATTTGCGAATTACATCTCTCCGGCGATGCGGTAGATCGCTTCGATGTCTTTTTCTTCGAGCTTGCGGAAGTTGCCGAGGGGGCCGAATTTGACGGCGCGATGGGCCATCTCGCCGATGCGGGATGCGTCGATGTTCGCTTCGGCAAGGCTGACCGGAAGGCCGATGGAACGGAAAAAATTCTTCATGCGGAAAATTCCTTCCAGGGCGGCCTGCTCCGGGCCGTAAAAAGCGCCGTCTACGCCCCATACCTTGGCGGCAAAACGGGCGAAGCGGGCGGTGTCTTCCGTCGTCCCGGCAGATGCCTTGATGTTGTACTGCATCCATGCGGGAAAAATGATCGAAAGGGCCGCGCCGTGGGCGGTCTCAAACAGGGCGGTAATCTCGTGCGAAATGGGATGGCTGGCCCAGTCGCCGACGCGGCCGGTGCCGAGAAGGTTGTTGTGGGCCAGGGTTCCCGCCCACATTATCTCGGCGCGGGCGGCGTAGTCCTTTTCGCCGCCGGAAAAAATGCGGCGAGCATTGCGGATGATTGCGCGTAACGCTCCCTCGCACAGCTCATCGGTCAACTCCACATTCGGCTCTCTGGTAAAGTAGCGCTCCATGATGTGTGCCATCATGTCGCAAATGCCGCAGGCTGTCTGATACGGCGGCAGGGAATAGGTAAGCTCGGGGTTGAGGATCGCAAAAACGGGGCGGTTGCACTCGGCGTTAACGCCGCGCTTCCACGGCCCCGCCTCGTTGGTGATGACGCAGCTGTTGCTCGACTCGCTGCCCGCCGCCGGAATCGTTACCACCGCGCCAACCGGCAGGGACTGCGATGCCGTTTTCTTTCGCTCAAAAAAGTCCCACACGTCGCCGTCGTTTGCAGCCCCCAGCGCGATGGCCTTGGCGGAGTCGATTGCCGATCCGCCGCCGACTCCAAGGATGCATCCGAGCTTTTCCTTTTTAACAATGTCAATGCCTTTATATACAAGTGAGAGGCGGGGATTGGGCTGCACGCCGCCGAGTTCCACCCATTCAACACCGGCAGCCTTGAGGCTGTCTTTTATCCGATCTATCAGACCCGATTTTACTGCGTGGCCGCCCGAATGGTGCAGCAGCGCCCGCCGGGCATGCAGGGCAGTTTCGCTCCCCGCCGAGTTTTCGGTTTCTTTGCCAAAAATTATTTTTGTACGCGCATAGTATTCAAAATTCTGCATATCATGCCCCTTTGTTTTTCTTTTCGAGTATTATGACAGGTTCCATGCTTTTCAACAAGATTTCATCATTGACTATGCCATTTAAACCCCATATAGTAGATTTATGATTCGTCGAATAATGTTTTGTTTGGTTCTTGTCTGCATAACGGCTTTTGCCGCTTTTGGCCAGACATCCGCGATCAGGGATTATGTCGGCATGATCAGCCAGACCTTCCACCCGGATATTGTTTCATTCATGCAGGGATTTCAGGAGGAACTTTTCAGGCTGGGCCACGGCGCAGCGGCAAGGAGTATCGACCACTTCCTGAAGGGAGATTCCGGAACAGGTTTTGTATATGTTGCGGCTGACGGAAAAAATTATATGATCACCAATTACCATGTTATTTCCCAGGCGCACAGCCTTTCGGTAACATTTGAAAAAACCGACGGGGAACAGTCTAAATTTTCCGACCTTGCCATTGTCGCGGCAGATGAAGAACTGGACATCGCGATTCTCACCTTTGCCGGAGGGCAGAATCCGTTCAGGCAGGGCCTTGCTTTTCTGAACCGCGCGGTGCAGGAAGGGGACGACGTGTATTCCGCCGGCTTCCCCGGCCTGGGAACCGTCATGATCTGGCAGTTGGGGCGCGGCATGGTTTCCAACGCCTCGGTGCGCCTGCCCGATGCCGACAATCCCGGCAAAACATTCGGTCCGTTTATCCAGCACACCGCCCAGGTAGACCCGGGAAATTCAGGCGGCCCGCTTTTGGTGCAGACCCAGGGCGTACCGACGGGTTTTGCCGTAGCGGGGATAAACACCCTGAGCGCGCGCTTCCGGCAGGCGGCAAATTATTCCATTCCCATAAACAGGGTTCAGGCCTTCCTCGATGCTGCCCTGCGGCCAAAAACGGGAACCGATCTGGAAGGGCTAAATAGCAGAATCGATTCTTTTATCGAAGGCATCGACGATGCGAAGGCGGTATATCCCCACATCAACAAATTTCTTTCCAATGCCTGTACCGGCGAGAATGCCGAATACGCCCTTTCCGATATGATCGACAAGGCCCCCCGTTCCGTGCGAAACGATATTTTCCAGACCTTCGCCAATTCTCCGGTAGAAGGAATGTCACTCGCCGTTGCATGGACGATTGAAAACGCCATGCGCTCCCGCAGCGGGAAGATCGCCGCTGCCAAAAATACCGTTGTCGCCATAGATGACAATAATTATGCGGTCAGTTTAAACGTAAACGACAAGATCGTTGAATCGGAATGGACCAACGAATACGGCATCTGGCGGATCAGGACATTCGGGGATTTTGCCGCCGGCGACAAGTCGCTTATAAAGAAAAAAGCCGCCCAAAGGGAAACCGACGCGCGTCTGCATGCCGACCCCAGCGTTCAAATCGGAGGAGGCCTGGCACTTTATCTTGACCGTGATCCGGTCAAACTGAACCGTGATTTGGGTTTTGCGATGGATTTAATTATAAGAGGCACCTGGGCGGGGTGGGGCATGCACATAAATGTCGCTAAAGAATTTTTCCAGGTTGACGGAACTTTTGGCGCCTATGTCCCCATTATTGCAGGGCCGGTTGCATTTACCCCGTTTGCAAATTTCGGCATTGGTTTTCAGGTGCTGACAAACGTTGAAGTTTTCGATCCGCTTTATGAGAATGAAACATTCTTGCTGTTTTTTGCCTTTCCGTTCCAGACAGGGTTTCAGTTTACCACGGCGGCGGTTCCCGGATTATACTTCCAGTTTGCCTACAGGCACAATATTATTATTGATTTTATGGAAAGCAAAAAGGGCACTAAAGCGCCAAAAGACGAGAATCTGCTGATCTTTAGCTTAGGTTATGCCTTTTAATTGCTAAAATGAAACTGCGGGGCTGCACCGTACAGCCCCTGCATGTTTAAACGGTAACCTTTCCTTTCCAGAAAATGCTGCTTGCTTTTTTCAAACCGCCGGTTTTAATCAGGTGGCCGATAACCAGTTTCGCTTCATCTTCTGACCAATTTGCCATTCCCGCCCGCGTCAAAACGGCGGCGGCTTCATTTATCGTATAGCGCCGTTTGTTTCTGCGGAAAAAATCCTGCACACTCGCCTGTTCGCGCAGGGCATAGTTACCGGAAGCCGCCCTCCCCTCGCAGACATCGCAGCACATTGTTGGCGGGCTTTCGCCGTTTGCGTCGTAGTTGAGCATCTGCAGGAGCGCCTGCCTTCTGCACCGCCCGGAATCGCGGGCATAGGCGAGCAGTCCTTCCAGCCGCGCCCTGTCCGCTTCTGTTTTGGCGCGGCGCAGGCCAGCCTCGTCGTCCGGCCCCCACAGAAGGATCGCCGTTGACTGCGATCCGTCGCGGCCAGCCCTGCCCGCCTCCTGCAGATAGGCCTCCACCGAGGGGGCGCAGTCGCGGTGTATCACCGTGCGGACGTCGGCCTTGTCCACGCCCATGCCGTAGGCGCAAGTCGCAATGAGCACCGCCCGGCTGTTTCCCATAAACCATTGCTCCACCCCGGCTTTTTCCTCCCTGCTCAGGCCGGCATGGTAAAACCGTATCTCGTTGTGCCAGTCCATGCCCATTTCCCCCAGGCTGATTCTGAGGTAGCGGGCAAGTTTTTCCGTGCCGGGCCGCGATGAGCAGAACACAATCGCAGGGCGGCTGTTCTGCGCCAGCAGGTCGCGCACCGCCATGTCCCTGGCGATGCAGCCCTTTGCCGAGTAGGAAATATTGGGACGGTCGGGGTTGCCGATGATTTGGTTTGCCTCCAAATCGCCGAAAATGTATTTTTTGATTTTTTCCAGAACCGGCGCGCTGGCCGTCGCGGTAAACGCCGTCACCAGCGGCGCGTTAACGGCGGCAATGATTTTATAAATCTCAAGATAGCTCGGCCTGAAGCTCTCCCCCCATTCGCTGACGGTATGGGCTTCGTCAATAACGATGTGGACGATCCGGATTTTTTCCAGCATTGCCATAACCTTCGGCGCAAGCAGCACCTCCGGGTTGGCGATGATAAATCTGCTTTCACCCGATTCGAGCTTTCGTTGAATCTCGTCCCGCTCTTCTTTTGTCTGGCCGCCGCGCAGCACCACCGGCGCAAAACCCTTTTCGTCGAGCCGCCGTTTCTGGTCGGCCATGAGGGACAGAATCGGGTAGATTACCAGCGTCGGCCCATCGATGATCATTGCCGGAAGCTGGAAGCACAGGGACTTCCCCGCGCCGGTGGGCAGAATGACAATCTGCCGCCCCATGCAGCCCCTGTCCGAAATTTCCTGCACATCGGCGGATTCTTCCGCGGCGTTTTCTTCTGCGGCGGCATCCTCCGCCGCGTTCACCGCAGCGGATTCCCCCAAATCGGGCCAGTTCAGGGAAAGCCCCGCCGCCTGTGCCGCCTCAAGTATGTTCGCCACCACCAGCCGCTGATAGGGAAAAAGGTACGATAGCCCGAACAGGCGGCTGACCGCATTGCCCAGTGGGTCAACAACCCCTACGGGGTTGTTGTTTTGGTAAGGTATTTGTCTCGGGGTACTTTGTACCCCTCGCATACAATCCGGCAAATCTGGCAAATCTGACATTTTATGCCTCCACTGTATATATGGCGCAATGTTGCGATTTGCTTTATATCTGCATCAGTAAATGCGCTTTTTTTATTTCCTTGTTTCAGTTGAAATTTACCGTACTTTTACTTGAGACTTAGCATGATTCATCAATCCAAATCCCTTATGGTAAATTCTATCGTCATATTTTGAGTAACAAGGACATTCCATTTTGTATAGGTATCGCCGTCTGAATCTTCAATTCTTATGTCATAACGATTTTCCACATTCAGCGGATGTGCCAACCTTACCGAAACAGAATTTCTGTTTAACAGAACATCTTCTCCCAATACGTCTTCTTCCCAGCTTGTGCTTGATTTTGGGCTTATATACACATAAAAAACCGTGTAGCCGGTATTGTTTTGTATCCTGATGGACGGCCTGTTATTGTCTGTGCTGTTCGATGTACTGTTTCTCAAATCCAAATCATTTATTGTGAATTCGATATTCTGATTATTAATTAAGCTAACATTTCTTTTGGTATAGGAATCGTTATCTGAGTCTACTATGCGTATATCATAGGTATTATTGGAACTTGACAATAAATCGGATCGCTTTATATTTATGGCTTGTCCGGTTGGTAATACTTTTTCTCCCAAAAAGTCTGATCCCCACCTGTCTGAAGAAACGGGGCTGATATACAAATAATATCCTGTGTAACCCGTCCTGTTGGTAACAGTAAATGATGAAGCGTTTGATGAACCTGATGCATAGCCGATAACCCTTACAGTAGCGCTAACTGCATTCTCCATTGATTTAACATTTCCATTTCCCAATTTATTGTTCAATAAAATATTGTTGATATTTTCACTTTTTACGCCAAAATTTACATTTTGGGGAATTGTTCCGGAAGTGATCAATGTCTGCATATCATTTAATTTGGCCGCAGCAATTCCCAATACTTCATAATTATTGTTTAAAACCGGACCTCCGCTGTTTCCGGGCTGTATGGGAGCGCTATGCTGAAAATAAATTTGATCTGCTGCTATCCCGCTCCTCGAAGAAATTATTCCATCTGTTACCCGAATGTCTGTACCCAAAATATCACTTAGAGGAAAACCCAATACCAGTATTCTATCGCCCAAATTTGCATTATTGAAATTGGATATTTTAAAGTGAAATGGATTTCTGTAATTTATTTTTATTAACGCCAAATCATATGTTTGGTTTTTTGAAATAATAGATGCTTCATATTCCGTGTTATTGATTTTTACGGTTGTTTTGGTATTTCCTTCAATTACATGCGCACATGTAACAATAAGTCCGTCATTGGAAACAAAAAAACCTGTTCCTGAACCTGATTCAATTTGTTGGGCGCCAACAGGAAACGAAAAGGAGAAAACCAATAAAATAGATATTAAAAACCGCCTCATGCTGATCATACAACAATATCAGGTAAATTATGAACTGTCAATAGTTTCTGATCACCCCCTTGTTTTTACAATAATTATATTGTATACTGTCTTATGGATTTGCAATTCATATTTCGTGAATCAGCATTAAAGCATAATGTAACTGAAGCAGATATTCGTCATGCTTTTAAAAACTACAAAACTATCAGACAATTGCAGGACCGTGAAAATGTATATCTGCTTATTGGTTTTGATTTGAAAACAAATCCTATTGAGATATTATATAATGAATTTGGTGAAAACGGTGTAAACGTATTTCATGCCATGGCGTGTCAAAAACATTTTTTACAGATGCTTGAAGAAGGAGAATTATTATGACGGAAATTGAAAAAGAAACCGGTATGACGGATGCTGAATGTGAATACTGGGACGAGTATATTACTAAAAACCCTGTTCATCTGGGGCCAGACCTTGTTAAACTGGGTGTAAAACCAGGTTATGCACATGAGTATCTTCCGATAAATAAACTGGATCATGACGTAATGGAATATCTGCGTAAGCAGGCGACGTTATTTCACAAAACCCAGATACAAATAATCAATGATCTTGTCCGTGAAAAACTTGCCGTAGGCGTATAAAAAGTCTATACAGAACCAGGAGTGCCGTGCAAGCACGGTGCTCTTGGGCGCGCCAACTGCAAGTTGGCGATGCCTGTGCCCCACATTGAATCTATTTTGGTGTTTTCCCGATTTCCAATTGCTTTTGGCACACATTTCTGCGATAATACCCCCATGGCATTAAACTGCGGCATCGTGGGGCTGCCCAACGTGGGCAAATCCACGATTTTTTCAGCTCTGAGTTCCACACCGGCAGAGGCAGCAAATTATCCCTTCAGCACGATCGTTCCCAATATCGGGATCGTGGACCTGCCCGATCCCCGCCTGACAAAGCTCAGCGAAATATTTCAGCCCAAACGTACCATTGCCGCGACCGTCGAATTTGTCGACATTTCCGGGCTTAAGAAGGGCTCTTCCAAAGGCGAGGGGCTGGGGAACCAGTTCCTCTCCCATATCCGGGAAGTTGGGGTAATCGCCCACATCGTTCGCTGCTTTGACGATCCCGACGTCGTCCATGTAAGCGACCGCATCGACCCCGAGTCGGACATCGAAACCATCAACATCGAACTGGCCCTGGCCGACCTTGAAACCCTTGCCAAACGAAGGGAGCGGGCGGAACGGGCGCTCAAGGTAAAAACCGAGCAGAAAGCATCGGAAACAGTGCTGGGCATACTGGACAGGATAGGCCCGGCATTGGAAGACGGCAAACCAATCCGATCGGTTCCGTTAAGCGCCGAAGAAAAAGCGGCAATCTACGACTGCCACTTCATCACCGCAAAGCCACAGATATATGTGTGCAACGTAGACGAAGAAGGCATGAAGGCGGTGACGGGCGGCAAGAGCTGCGCCTATGTTGATGCCGTAAAAAAACACGCGGCGGCAGAGGGCTGCCCCGTATCGGTGATCTGCGGCAAGTTCGAGGCCGAGCTGGGCGCAATCGACGACCCGGCGGAAAAACAGGCGTTCCTGGAAGAACTCGGCCTGAAAGAACCGGCCCTCACCTCGCTGATCCATGAAGCGTACGGCCTTTTGGGGCTGCGGACATTTTTTACCTCCGGCGAAGACGAGTGCCGGGCATGGACGATCCACGCGGGGGATCCGGCGCCCAAAGCGGCACGGGCGATTCACACCGATTTTGAGAAGGGCTTTATCAAGGCGGAGGTGTATACCTTCGACGACATTGTCCGCTACGGCACGGAGGCGAAGATCAAGGAAGCGGGCAAGTACCGCATAGAGGGCAGGGAGTACGTCGTCCAGGACGGCGATGTAATATTTTTCAAATTTAACGTGTAAGCGCAAAGAGGTCGTATGCTTAATACCAAAACCCTGATGAAATATTCGCTGTTCGGCGGTATTCTGGAAGAACAGATCGAAAAATTCATCCCCCTTATGTCCCAGGAAACATACAAACCCGGCGATACGATCATTGTCGAGGGGCAGCCCAACGACAAAATCCTGTTCATTCTTGAAGGCAGGGTTTCCATTGTGAAGGGAAACAAGACAATCTACGATCTGGCCGAGGGGCACACGTTCGGCGAGATGGAGGTGCTGGACGTTATGCCCTGCGCCGCCACCATCAAGGCGGTAACCGGCGTTACGGTCATGTCCATATCAAACGTATCGCTCCGGGAAATCTACCGGACCGACATCAAATCGTTTTCGCTGCTGCTGATGAACCTGGCCCGCGACCTTTCCCGCCGCCTCCGCGTCGCCAATGAAATAATGGTAGAAGGGAAAATGTACGATTTGTATTCGTCCACGCTCTTTTTGCCCCTCTGACCGCATTGAACATATGCGCGATTTATACAATAATGGTATATTCATATCCACTATCAAAGGAGAAAAAAATGAAGCAAATCAGTAAAATCGTGTGCCTGGCGCTGCTCGCCGCATCGCTTGTCTTTGCGCTGAGCGGATGTCCGGCCAAAAAAACCGCCGAAGGCGGGGAGTCTCAGTTGGCGGCAGGGGCACACGCTGCCGAAGACGTGATTAAAATCGGGGTTTTTCAGCCGATGACCGGGGCAAACGCCGCCGGCGGAGCGATGGAGGTTGAGGGAATCACCCTTGCCAACGAATTGAACCCCACGGTAGCGGTGGGCGGCAAGACCTACAAGGTGGAACTGGTCATCGTGGACAACAAGTCCGACAAGGTTGAGGCGGCCAACGCCGTGCAGCGCCTGGTCGACCGCGACAAGGTCAACGTGATCCTCGGTTCCTGGGGTTCCTCGCTGTCCATGTCCGGCGGCGAAGTGTCCCGTGACAGGGTTCCCGCTATCGGGCTGTCCTGCACCAACCCCCTGGTAACGGCGGGGAACGACTGGTACTTCCGGGTCTGCTTTATCGATCCCTTCCAGGGAACGGTCATGGCCAACTATGCCTACAACGACCTCGGCGCAAGAACTGCCGTTATCGTGCAGGAAGTGGCGAACGACTATTCGGTGGGCCTGGCGAAATTCTTTGTCGATAATTTTATCCGCCTAACCGGCAACCCCAACGCTATCCTCGCAACGGTTAACTACAATACCGGCGACCTGGATTTCAGCGCCCAGCTAACCACGATCCGCGCCCGGAACCCCGACGTTATTTTCGCGCCGGGCAACTACACCGAATCGGCGCTGGTCATGAAGCAGGCCAGGGAGCTTGGCATCAACACGCCGATCATCGGCGGCGATACCTGGGAAACCCCCGAATTTATCGACGTTGGCCGCGAGCGGGTAGAAGGGGCGGTGTTCTCCACCTTCTTTGCCGCCGAGTACGCCGGTTCCCCCGAAGCGCAGACCTTCCTTTCGGAATACGCCAAGCGCTACAACAAGGAACCCGCCGCCGTAACCGCCCTTGGCTATGACGGCTACCTCGTGGCTCTGGACGCAATCAAGCGCGCAGATTCCACCGATCCGGCGAAGATACGCGACGCCATCGCAGAGACCGAGGACTTTGTCGGCGCTACCGGAATCGTCACCCTCGATGATAACGGCGATGCCACAAAGAGCGCATACATCAAGGCCGTAGAAAACGGCAAATTTGTGTTCAGGACCATCGTTCACCCATAGTTAAGGAAGATGAAACGGCATGGCGTTTGATCAGTTTTTGCAGTACCTGTCCAACGCCCTGTCGCTGGGGAGCCTGTACGCCCTCATAGCCATCGGCTATACGATGGTGTACGGGATCCTCAGGCTGATAAACTTCGCCCATGGCGACATTTTTATGCTCGGGGGCTACATCGCCTTCTACGCCGTCACCCTGTTTTTCATGCCCTGGTGGGCTGGCTTTATCGTCGCCCTGGGGCTGACCGGAATTTTCGGAGTCGGCCTTGAGCGGGCTGCCTACCGCCCCCTGCGCCATTCGCCCCGGATTTCAATCATGATCAGCGCGATTGGCGCTTCGTTTTTGATGCAGAACCTCGCCACGGTTATCTTTGGCGGAAGGCCCAAAGGTTTTCCCGTGCCGGATATTTTTAACCGGGTTGTAAAACTCGGTGAAGGCGTTTCCGTGGTGAGCGTCAGCCTGATAATCCCCATATTGACGGGGGTATTGTTAACGGTATTGCTGTTAATTATTCACAAGACAAAAACCGGCATGGCCATGCGGGCCGTTTCCACCGATCTTGCGGCGGCGCGGCTTATGGCGATCGACGTTAACAAAATAGTCTCGTTTACCTTCGGTGTGGGTTCGGTGCTGGCGGCAATCGGCGGGGTGATGTGGTCGCTTAAGTATCCCCAGCTTAACCCCACCATGGGGGTAATCCCCGGCCTGAAATGCTTTATCGCCGCGGTTATCGGCGGCATCGGCAACATCGCCGGAGCGGTGCTGGGCGGGCTGCTGCTGGGCTTTATCGAGATAATGGTCATTGCCGCCCTGCCCACCCTTACCGGCTACCGCGACGCCTTTGCCTTCGTCCTGCTGATCATCGTGCTGCTGGTAAAACCTTCGGGGCTTCTGGGGCGCAACCAGATCGAGAAGGTCTGACAATGATTTTGGCGAAAAAACAGAAAAACGTGCTGACCGCCGCCTCGGTAGCGGCAATGGCCCTGTTTGTCGTCGTCGCCGACCGCTTTTTCGGCTCATTTCACCTGCGGATCTTCAATATATGCGGAATTTACGTCGTTTTGGCCCTGAGCCTCAACCTGATAAACGGCTTTACCGGCCTTTTTTCCCTGGGACACGCCGGATTTATGGCGCTGGGGGCATATGCAAGCGCCCTTTTAACGATGACTCCCGCGCAAAAAGAGATGAATTTTTTCCTTGCGCCCATTATCGCCCCACTTGCCAACATCCACCTTCCCTTTATCCCCGCCCTGCTCATAGCTGGCCTGGTGGCGGGGCTGGCAGGTTTCCTCATCGGCGTACCCGCCCTACGCCTCCGCGACGATTACCTCGCCATCGCAACCCTGGGCTTTTCTGAAATCATCCGGGTCATACTGACTAATCTGCAGAACATTACCAACGGCGCGCTGGGGCTTAAAGGGCTGCCCCGTTATTCGACAACGTACATGATCTGGGGCGCGGCGTTTCTCTCTGCGGTTTTCATCCTCGCGCTGATCAATTCGGCATTTGGCCGTTCCTGCCGCGCCATTCGCGACAACGAAATCGCCGCGCAGGCGATGGGGATCAACGTCGCCAGGGTAAAAATCACCAGCTTTACCATCGCCAGCTTTATGGCGGGCATCGGCGGGGCGCTGCTCGGCCATTTAATGAGCACCATCGACCCCAAGATGTTCTCTTTCGCCCTGACGTACAACATTTTGCTCATCGTGGTGCTGGGCGGGGTCGGCAGCGTTACCGGTTCGATCATCGCGGCGATTGTCGTGACGATTTCGATGGAGGCGCTGCGCTTCCTCGACGGCTCCCTGAACCTGATCTTTATCCAGACGCGGGGGCTGCCCGGCCTGCGCATGGTGGTGTTCAGCATTTTGCTGATGCTGGTGATCATTTTCCGGCAGCAGGGGCTGATGGGCAACCGTGAGTTTTCCTGGGACATGGTCACCAATTTCAGGCTGCCCCGCATAAAAAGGAAGCGCCGCTGATGCTGAGTACCAACAACGTGAGCATGCAGTTTGGCGGCCTTACCGCCGTTTCCGGTTTTTCGATACACGTTGACTCCGGCGAAATCGTCGGGCTTATCGGGCCGAACGGCGCGGGCAAGACCACGGCATTCAACATGATCACCGGCATCTACCGCCCCACTTCCGGCGAGATCCTCCTTGAGGGGAAGAACATCGCCGGGAAGCAGCCCCACGTTATCACTGCGGCGGGTATTGCCCGGACGTTTCAGAACATACGGCTCTTTTCCAAAATGACCGTAATGGAAAACATACTCGCCGCCTGCTGGCTGCGGGAACGTCCGGGCCTTTTTGAATCGATCCTCCATCTGCCCGGCTACCTCGCCAAGGAAAAGCGGGGGCGGGAGTTTGCTCGCGAAATGCTCGAGTCGGTGGGGCTTTTGGAAAACGCCGAAGACAACGCCACTTCCCTGCCCTACGGCAAACAGCGCCGCCTGGAAATTGTCCGCGCCCTTGCCACCGGCCCCAAGCTGCTC
>WRJO01000045.1 GCA_009778545.1 Treponema sp.
GACAGGTCGCGCCAGGACTCTGACGAAACCTGGCTGTTCGGTACCGTTGTCCGCGTCATCCAGCACATGAAGCTCCCCGACGGCACTTTCCGCGTGGTGCTGCAGGGCGAATACCGCGGCACGATCATCGGGGCGGAAGCGGGGGAGGGCTACACCCTGGTGCGGGTGGAGCCGATAGACACGGGGCTTTTTGCCGATCCGCCGCTGCCCGAAGAGATCGCCCTGCTGCGGGCCGTGCAGCGGGCGTTTGTCCAGTATGCCGAACTGTCAAAAAAAATCGGATCGGAAACCCAGCTTGCCGTCGAGCGTTCGGAAAATCCCGAGCGTGTCGCAAACCTCGTCTGCAACTCAATGCAGCTAAAACCCGAGCGTAAAGTAGAACTGCTGGCGATCCCCGGTGCCGACCGGCGGCTTGAGGCGATCCTTGAAACGCTTGAACGCGAAAATGAAATTTTCGGTTTGCAGAAAAATATTTCCGGCAAGGTACGAAGCCGCATCGATAAAAACCACCGCGAGTACTACCTGAACGAACAGCTTAAGGAGATCAACAAGGAACTCGGCAAGGACAATACCGAAGACGAGTTCGGCGAATTGGAAAAGCGGATTGAACGAAAAGCCCCTCCGCCGGAAGTTATCGCAAAGGCCGCGAAAGAAATTGCCCGCCTGCGGAAACTGCAGAGCCTTTCCCCCGAAGCGGGTGTTCTGCGCGGATACCTCGACTGGATCGCCGATCTTCCCTGGAGCGATTATTCGGCGGACTCAGGCGACCTGGACGCGGCGCAGCGCGTTCTCGACGAAGACCATTTCAACATGCGAAAGGCAAAGGATCGCATTCTGGAATTTATCGCCGTAAGGCAGTTGCTGGCGAACCCGGCCATTACCCGTGCGAACGCCGCCGTAAAAGGGCCGATTCTCTGCTTTGTGGGACCGCCGGGAACGGGCAAGACCAGCCTGGGCAAGTCGGTCGCCCGCGCACTGGACCGGCGCTTTGTCCGCATCTCCCTGGGCGGGCTGCGCGACGAGGCGGAGATTCGCGGCCACCGGAAAACCTACGTCGGGGCGCTGCCCGGCAAGATCATCCAGTCCATGCGGAAGGCGGGAACGATGAACCCGGTGATTCTGCTTGACGAGATAGACAAGCTCTCCAGCGACTTCCGGGGAGATCCCGCCAACGCCCTCCTCGAAGTGCTCGATCCCGAACAGAACAGTTCGTTTACCGATCATTACATGGAGGTGCCCTACGACCTTTCCCGCGTGCTGTTCATAACCACGGCAAACTCGCTGTACGGCATACCATATCCCCTGCTTGACCGCATGGAGATAATCGACATTCCCGGCTACGGCGAAAACGAAAAACTTTCGATAGCCAAACAGTTCCTTGTTCCCAAGGAACTCGCCGAAAACGGACTTTTGGAAGCGAAAATTCGTTTTACCGACGACGCGATACGGTCGATTATCCGGTTCTGGACAATGGAATCCGGGGTGAGGGGCCTTGAGCGGGAAATAGCCCGCTGCATACGGCGTATCGCGCGAAAGGCCGTTTCCGCCGGTTACGGCAAAAGCGAAGACAAGGCGATTACGACATTCAGAAAAACCGTAAAGAGCGAGGGGCTGGAAAAGCTCTTGGGCAGGCGAAAGTACAAGAACGATGTGGTGTTCCGCGAGGCGAGGGTAGGGGTAAGCTGCGGGCTTGCCTGGACCGAAACCGGCGGCGCGATGCTTCCCGTGGAGAGTACCCGCTTTGAGGGCAGCGGAGAAGTTGTCATGACGGGAAACCTCGGCGACGTGATGAAGGAAAGCGCCCGCATCGCCCTGTCGTATTTGCGCAGCGTGCAGGGCAGCTACGACTTCAGGGTAGAAGACGTCGGCAAGGCCGATTTTCACATCCACGTCCCCGAAGGGGCGATACCCAAGGACGGTCCCTCGGCGGGCATCGCCATAGCCGCCTCGCTGCTTTCGACGCTGTGCCAGAAGCCGCTGCGCCCCGCCATCGCCATGACCGGCGAGCTTACCCTTACCGGGCGGATCCTGCCCATCGGCGGCCTCAAGGAAAAGCTTCTCGCGGCGATTCGCAACGGCATGGAAAAAGTCCTGCTGCCCGCCGACAACCGAGGCGAGTGGGACGAACTGGACAAAGACATTTCAGGCGCCATCTCCGCAGAATTTGTAGAAAACGCCGCCGCCGCATTCGCGCTGCTTTTTGATAACGACATACTCAAATCGAATATTTCTCACAGAGGCACAAAGGCACGAAGGCACAGGAAGAATATAGCTATACAATCTGATAATTCGAAGAACGACCCTACTCCCTAAAACTCTGTGCCTCAGTGCCTCCGTGTGATGAATAGGGAACTAATGCCCCGCTGTTTCGCGGATGATCTCCAGTGTGCGTTCGGCGCAGCGATCCCAGGAAAATGCTTTTGCCCGTTCAAGGCCGAGGATGCGGCAATTTTCGTGCAGGGCGCGGTCGGACGCAAGGGCTGCCATACGGTCGGCCATGTCTTCCGTGTCAAGGGGATCGAAGTACAGGGCGGCGTGTTCGGCGGTTTCCGGCATGGACGCAGCGCGGGCGCAGGCTACGGGGATTCCCGATGCCATGGCTTCCAGGGCGCACATGCCGAAACCTTCGTACATTGACGGTATCACCACAAAATCCGCCGCCGAATACAGGTCGGGCAGGCTCTTCAGGGGGAAATGCCCGGTCATAAAAATGTCACTCCGCCATTTTGAATCGGCGGCGGCGGCTTTTACAATCGAGGCGTTGTTGTTGTCCCGTCCGGCAAGCACCAGCCGGTGGGGGAATCCGGTGCGTTCCTTGAAAATGCCGAACGCGTTCATCAGCCGGATGTGGTTTTTTACCGGATGATCTATGCGGGAAACGCAGAGTATGTAGGGGCGGCGGAAGCTGAACGGCTGTATCAAAAGCTCGCTTTCGTCGCCGTGCGGGCGAGGGTAAAACGCCGAATGATCGACGCCGTTCGGCACGACCTCGATAAGCGATTCCTTTACGCGGGCAAGCTCTACCAGTTCCTGTTTTACCCACTCGCTTACCGCGATGATCCTGTCAAGCCGCCTGAGCGAGTTGGGCAGCACCATGCGGAGGACCGCCCCCAGATGCTCCCGCGTACGCCTCGTTCCCCAGTAGGCGGCCATGTCGTGAACGACGCCGACGGTCGGGCACGGCGATTCGTAGGGGGGGCGCTTGTGCGCGGCCGGGAAAAAACATACGTCGTAGCCCATTTTTTTGGCGAATTCGGGATAGCGGAACAGGTGCCAGATGGCGTTTGCCGACTTGCCGTTTATCGAACAGCGGGAAATAAACTCAAGGTTTGGCGCAAATTCACTGTAAGCGAAATGGTCGTAAGCCCATCCGAACAGTTCGAGGCGATCGCTTGAAGATGAGATTCGCGTGAGCAGTTGCAATAAATAGGTTCCTACTCCGGATTTTCCTCCGTCGCAGGCAAAGGTATCGATACCTATCTTCATTGACCCTCCGAAAAGGTACATAAATCTATCATAATGTTAACATGGTTCCAATCCCCTCGTCGGTGAATAATTCAACCAACAGGGCGTGGGGCATTGTTCCGTCGATGATGTGCGCTTTTTTCACACCGCCGTCAAGGGCAAGGGCGCAGCAGTCCGTCTTGGGGATCATGCCCCCGCAAATTATTCGATCTTTTTTGAGTTGTTCCAGTTCCGGCCGTGTCGCCGATTTGATAAGCGAATCGGGATCATCGACGTTTCGCAAAAGGCCCTGCACGTCGGTCATCAGAATGAGCTTTTCAGCCTGAAGGGCGGCGGCGATTTTCGCGGCGGCGGTATCGGCGTTAATGTTGAGGCTCCGGCCGCTGTGGTCTCCGGTGTCAAACGCCACCGAGGATACCACCGGAATAAAGCCGCCGTCCAGCGCGGAACTTAATATTGAAATGTCGACTTCCTCAATCTCGCCGACCAGCCCGTAATCGCCGCCGGAGATTCTGCGCGCCCTGAGCATTTCTCCGTCGATGCCGCACAGCCCGATTGCCCTGCCGCCTGCCTGCTGGATAAGGCCGACTATGTCCTTGTTCACTTTTCCGCAGAGGACCATCTGGACGATCTCCATGGTATCATCATCGGTGTAGCGCAGGCCGTCTACAAAGCGGCTTTCGCCGCCGGTTTTTTTAAGCATCGCTTCGATCTCGGGGCCGCCGCCGTGTACCAGCACGGTGCGTATGCCCACGCAGGTCATCAGTACCAGGTCCTGTATTACCGCGGCCTTTAATTCTTCGTTGATCATGGCGTTGCCGCCGTACTTGACCACGATGGTCTTGCCGTGAAAGCGCTGGATGTAGGGCAGGGCATGTACCAGAACCTGCGCCTGGTTGTTGTTATCCGTCATCGTTTTTCCTAGGTCCGGTAGTCACCGTTTATTTTGACGTAGTCGTAGGTAAGGTCGCAGCCCCATACGGTCGCGGTGCCGTCTACGGCAGCGTCGCCGCTGTTTACGTCAATGAGTATTTCAATTTCTTCTTCCGAAAGAATTTTTTTTGCGTCTTCCTCGGAAAAACCGACCGGCTGGCCGCTTTTACATACGGCGATTTCACCGGCAAGGCTCCTGAACCGCACGCCGGTAAGGCCGGGGTCGAATTCGGCGCCTGAGTAGCCCATCGCGCAGAGTACGCGCCCCCAGTTGGCGTCCGCGCCGAAACAGGCCGCCTTGACCAGGCTGGAAGCGGCGACCGCCTTTGCCAGCGTTTCGGCAGTCTGTTCGTCATGGGCGCCGCAAACGGTGACCGTCACCAGTTTTGTCGCACCTTCGCCGTCACGGGCAAGCGCCCGCGCCAGCTTGACGCAGCAGGCTTCCAGCGCGGCGGCAAAGATACCGTATTCGGCGCTTTCCTCGGCAATTGCCGGAGCGCCGGACGCGCCGTTGGCGAGGATGATCGCCATGTCGTTGGTCGAGGTATCGCCGTCTACGCTCAGGCGGTTGAAGGATAGCGCCGTTGCGCGTCGCAGGCTTTTCTCCAAAAGTTCCCTGGGAATCGCCGCGTCAGTGGTGAGGAAGCAGAGCATGGTCGCCATGTTGGGGTGTATCATCCCCGAACCTTTTGCCATGCCGCCGATCCGCACCGGCACGCCGTTTATCTCAATTTCTACCGATACTTCCTTTTTGCGGGTGTCGGTGGTCATGATCGCCTCAAGCGCGGCGGCGTGTCCGGCTTCGTCCCCCCGCAGGCTGTTTGCCAGTGCGCCGATGCTGTTCTCGATGGCGGCGATTGGCAGCGGTACGCCGATAACTCCGGTGGAGGCGACCGCCACGTCCCTTGGGCTGATGGCGAATTCATCGGCGGCCAGTTCCGCCATGCGCCGCGCCGAGGCAAGCCCCGCCTCCCCCGTGCAGGCGTTGGCGTTGCCCGAATTGGCGATGATGGCGTGGAGCTTGCCGCGCCCGATATGTTCCTGCGTAACGATGATGCTTGCCGCCTTTACCCGGTTAGCGGTAAACATTGCCGCTGCGGCACAGTTTTTTTCCGAATAGATAAGCGCGAGATCCCGTTTTTGGGAATTCGCCTTGACGCCGCACCAGATGCCGCCCGCCATAAATCCCTTGGGCGCGCAAACTCCGCCGGAAATTTCTTTCACTGGTATCTCCTTAAAATAAGGCCGGTATCATTTCCAGGCCGCTTGTTTCAGCATAGCCGAAAATCACGTTCATGTTCTGCACGGCCTGTCCCGCCGCGCCCTTTACCATGTTGTCAATCGCGCTGCATATAATCAGTGTCGAACCGGAATGATCCAGATGCACGGAGATGTCGCAGTAATTGGACTGCCGCACCCTGTTGGTCGCGGCGGTTACCCACGGCGGCAGCACCCGGACAAACGGCTCGTCCCGGTAAAATTCACTGTAGACGGCGCGGATTTTAGCGGCTGTGTCCTCCGGTTCCCCGCCGCCCGTACCGGCGAGCCACCCTGCGGCGAGGGGGATGTAGATTGTCGAGAGAATCCCCCGGTTCATGGGGGCAAGGTGCGGGGTAAAAATTACCGGCGGGGCAGGCCGGTTATGCCGCGCCGCCATGCCGGCAAAGTTGCGGGCTATCTCCGGCGAGTGCCGGTGCGCGCCGACCTTGTACGCCGAAACGGAATCGGCGCATTCGGGGAAGTGGAACGACCGCGCCGGTTCCCGCCCGCCGCCGGTAACGCCGGATATTGAATCGACGATAATGGCGGCGGAGTCTTCGGCAATGCCCTTTGCGATGGCGGGATATGCGCCGAGTGAAGCGCTGGTGGGATAGCAGCCGGGGTTGCCGACAATTATTTTGCCCGCGGCGGCAAGTTCCTGTATGCGCGCCCGGTTCAGTTCTGGCAGGCCGTACACGGCGTATTGGCACAACTGCGGGTGCTGGTGGGTTTTTCCATACCACGCGCTGTAGGTCTCTTCGTCATCGCCAAAGCGGAAATCGGCGGACAAGTCGATGAACGGTATTCCCTTTTCGGTACATTCTTTCGCGTAACGCTCTGTGATGCCGTGGGGCAGGGCGGCAAAAATCACGTTAGCTGACGCCGTTACCTGTTCCGCGTCTGTCAAAAGTAATTCAATGCGTCCCTGAAAATTGGGGTACACGTCGCTTAAGTGTTCACCTTCAAAACTCACCGAAGAAAGCGCCAGCGAGTCTATTTTCGGATGTCCCGAAAGCAGCCTGACCAGTTCCGCTCCGGCATATCCGGTCGCCCCGATAACCCCCGCTTTCACTCTGCGTCCTTCGATGCGCCGCCGACAAGGAGGCCGTATACTTCGTCGGGACTCGCCGCCCTGAGAAGCGAATCGCGGAGTTCCCGGTTTTTAAGGCGGGCGCTGAAATAGGAAAGCGTTTGCAGATAATTGCCGTGCTGGTTGTACGCGGCGGCGATCATGAAGATCAGCCTGACCGGCTCGTCGTCTAGGGCATTAAAATCCGTTATGTCAACGCGGCTTATCCCGACCGAAACCACCAGATCGGTGATCGACTGGAGGCGCACATGGGGGATGGCGATCCCCCTGCCGATGGCGGTGCTCATCAGTTCTTCCCTTCTGAGGATTTCCAGGGAAAGTTCGTTTGCGTTTTTAATCTGGGGGGCGGTGGCGAGGTTTCCCGCGAGGGCAAGGAGCGCGTCGCGCTTTGACGGATAGTCGAGAAACAGTATCCGCTCGGGCGAAAGTATCGCCTGCATATGTATGGGGTTAAGGTTATTGGCAAACCTGCCGGCGGAAAGGCGGTCGTTAACCCACTGTTCAATGTCGTTTTTTTTGAACCGCCAAACGGTGCCGATCTTCCCCGACGGAATTTCGCCCTTCTGCGCCCAGTCATATACGGTGCGCTCCGAGACCCGCAGGTACTTGGCCACTTCCTCTATCGTCAAGATGTTGTCTTCAATCATAATGTCCATTATCGCACAAAACCGCACTAAATGTCAATATATTCAAATTATATTTCCCCTTATTTCTCACGGAGGCACAAAGGCACAGTGGAGATAGGGTCAAATACCGCCTTCTATACTCCGTGTTCTTAGTGCCTCAGTGCCTCTGTGTGCGATATAGCGTTCACTTGTCACTCATCATTCTTCTTGGGTAATATAACAATGTGAAGGCGAAGAAAAGGGTCTGGGTTATTTTGGGGACGGTGGTTTTCGCGGTGTACTTTTTTTGCGCCGCCAGGCCGATTCCCCTTGAAACGGTGCTGGTCCCGCGCTGGCTGAACTCGCTTGAGTACGGCAAGCCCGTTTACCTGGGCGACGCTCCGGCAGAGGCGGGCGAGGATGAGGAATACGACGAGGGCAGCCTGGTTCCCTTTGAACTGGGCAGCCGCTTCGGATATTTTGACAGGGACGGCCGTTTCGCGATCAACCAGGCAAAGAAAGCCAACGTCTCGCTTTCTCCGCAGCGCTGGGCGGAATACGATTCGGAGCCGGATAGGATAACGGTTAACAGTCCTGGCGGCGAAGCCCTTGCCGTCATTGAAAATCCGCGCGGCTATCCCTTCTTCCTCAACGGAAAAACATTTGTTGTCAACAGCGAACAAAACGCGATTTCGGCCATTGACGATTCCGGCAGCCCGCTATGGCAATATGAATTCGCCAGCCCGCTTACCTGCGTCGACTCCGCCGCCGATCTGGTGCTTGCCGGATCGCTTGACGGCGTGGCGGGCGTGCTGGACTCAAGCGGCAGGCAGGTGTTCTCTTTTGAGCCGGGCGGATCGCGTTATTCGATCATCCTCGGCTGCGCCATTTCCCGCGACGGCTCCAAGCTGGCCCTGATCTCCGGCATCGACGACCAGCGGTTCCTTTTGCTGGAACGGTTCGGAAACAGCGCGAGCGACTACAAGGTCGTGTACCATGAATTCCTGGGCAGCGATTACCGCCGTCCCGTCTATGTCTCGTTCATCGAAGACGACCGCTGGATTGTCTTTGAGCGGGACGGAGGGCTGGGTTTTTTTGAATTAGGCTCAAGGCTGTCGGGAAAACTGGAATTAAACGGAGAGTTAAGCGCAATCGACCATAGCGGCGGCCAGGGGCTGGTGTTCGCCCTTGTTACCCGCTCTCAGGGCACCAGAGAACTTGTCGGCGTCAGGCTTCCAGGCAGGCCGATAATCAATGCGCCGTTCAAAAGCGGGGAAGTGTTTTTGGGAAGGCACGATTCGCGGCTGTTTGTCGGCGGGAAGCAGACGTTGATTTCTTTCGATTTGGAAAAAAGGTGACGGGGATGCGGATACATTTTGCACGGCGGTTCTTTTTCATAGCGGGGATTGTAAGCTGCGGCCTTCTCGCGGCAATGGATTGGCCGCTGCCGGAAGCCGCCGAGCTTCGCAACTTTGGCTATAACGAGCGGGGCAGGCCGGTTCTGGGGATCGTGTTTGAAGGGGAGGGGCTGGTTCACGCGGCAGACAGGGGGGAGATCATCTTTACCCGCTCGGAATCGGATACCGCTTCGCGCCTGCCGTCCCCGCTGGGCGCGTGGTCTGCCATCGACCACGGCGACGGGCTGGTGAGCATTTACAGCCGGTACCGGGACGAGGGTAGGAACCAGGTTCCGGCAGTGACATACCAGGGTTTCCCGATAGCCATGGCGGGGAATTCCGGCTGGTCGCGCCGGGAAGGCCTGTATTTTTTGCTGTACGACCGCAGAGAACGGAGATGGGTCAATCCATCCATGGTGATCAATCCGATTCCGGACGAGGTTCAGCCGCAGATTCTGGGGATACAGCTCCGCCGCGCCGACGGGAGGATCATCGAAGGCAATCAACTGCGGACTATCAGCCAGGGCAGGTACACCATCGCCGTCAACGCCGTTGACACCATCTCCGATCCACGAGGCCTGCAGCTTGCCCCCCACCGAATCGTCTGCTTTGTCAACGGCGAAGAAGCCGGATCGCTTTCCTTTGAGACCATAAGCGCAAGGGACGGCGTGCTGATGGTAAACCGCAACGGACTGGTTCCGGCGCTGCGGGTGTACGGCACCTATCCGGCCTTTGAAGTCGGCGAGGTGCAATTCAGCCGCGGGCAGGCGATACTGGAGATCGTCGTGCAGGATATCGCCGGCAATTCACGAAGCGTCATTACCCGGATGCTCGTTGAGTGAGCGCCGCCGACGCATGCAGCCGGTAAAAACCTGGTCCACGCCCGTTGCGGAGGAAGAAGGGCAAATCGTTCCCTGCGCCCTCTGCGGCGGCAGCCGATTCAAACCGGCGCTTTTTTGCGAGGGCTTTTCCTATGTCCGCTGCGTCCGCTGCGGCCTGGTACAGATCAATCCCCAGCCGCTTGCCGCCAATGTACAGCGCCGCTACCGCGAACTCTTCGGAGAGGACTATCTCGCCTACGAACTGAAAAACGAAGCGGCCTTTCTTGCCCTTCAGAAACTTGCCCTGGCGGACGCCGGTTTTTTTCAAATTGAAAAGGAACTGCTCGAAGCCAAAACCGAAGCGCCGCGCGCGCTGGACGCGGGATGCGCTACGGGGGCAATGCTGGCCTTTCTGCGGGAACGGGGCTGGCAGGTAACGGGCGTGGAAATTTCGCCCTCCGCCGAATATGGCCGCGGCAGACAGGGACTCGACATACGGGACACGCCCCTGGAAGAATGCCGCTTTCCCGATGAATCCTTCGACCTGGCGATTGCCTCCCATCTGGTCGAACATCTCAACAATCCCGGGGCATTTCTCGGCGAGATTTGGCGGATACTGCGGCCCGGCGCGCGACTTTTGCTGATAACGCCGAATATAGACGGCTTTCAGGCGCGGCTGTTCGGCAGCCGGTGGCGTTCGGCGATTTTTGATCACCTCTACCTGTTTTCCGCCCGCACCGCCAAAGCAATGCTGAAAAAAGCCGGTTTTTCCGTGGAAGGCGTATACACCTGGGGCGGCCTAGCCGCCGGAACCGCCCCGCTGCCCATAAAACAATTCGCCGACAAAGCCGCAAAAGCCCTCGGCCTAGGTGACGTTATGCTCGTCAAAGCCCGGAAAATCTAGAAGCACATTTCCTGGAAAATTCTCACGCAGAGGCGCAGAGGCGCAGAGTTTTCGTCCGAGGGTCTTCCCCCTCTATCGAAAGCTCAGAGTTATCAGGAGTTAAGGAAGGTATGCGCTGCTTGCGAGCAACCCGCATTTCTCCGCGTCCTCCGCGCCTCCGCGCCTCTGCGTGAGATTATTGCGAATTGCATCTCTGCGTGAGGAATCTACAATAATTCATTCGCGTCGTTGGTTTGTTGGCTATTTGGCCTTTTTTCTGGCGGCGGGCTTTGCCGCTGGTTTGGGTTTGGCTTTTCTGGCTGCGGCGCTTTTTTGTTTTGCGTATTTTTTGTTAAGGTCGAGCATGTACTCGCAGCAGCTTGTGCAAAGGGTGCGGCCTTTTTTTGTCCTGCCCCCGCAGCGCGGGCATCTTCCAAGACTGATGCGCTCGTGGTATTTTTCCCGCCTTTTGCTGTTTACCTCATCCTTGTGCCGCTCCAGGAATTTTCTCTGCCTGAGCCTGTTGCTTTCACGCGCTTTTTCGTCCATCTTTTTTGCTCCTTTGTAATATTGTATAATGCCTCATAAAAAACCGCAAGTCCTTGTATATTTTTTCCGTTAATAATAGTATAGTACCAGTATGAGGTGGCTGATGAAACATATACATATCGTGATATTGTCTGCGGTCCTTTTTATGATCCCCGCAGCGTTCGGCTTCGCCCAGGACGAACAGGAAGGCGAGGCGACATGGCATAAAACCGATTCGTTAAGCCTGCATGCTTCCCATGCCAGACTGTCCCTCGGAACGAGGGTGCGGGTAACCAACCTTGAAAAACCCGACAAGATCGTCTACGTCAACATTACCAACCGGATCCCGCAGAATCCCGACCGAATACTGGATCTTTCCGAAGAAGCGGCCAGGCTTCTGGAGATGAACGAAACGGGAAGGACGAAAATCCGCCTGGAAGTGGTAAGGGGATTCTCCGAAGAGCACTTCCCCCCCGATGAAGCAGAAGAAGTAATGGCTATTGATGAAGGGGCGGAGACGGAAAGCGCCGAAGGGCCGGAACCCGCCCTTGCCGCAGACGGCCCGGAAGGGGATGTACCCGAAATTACCGCAGTCGCCGTAGCGGAAGAAGTGCAGGCCGTTCCCCAGCCCCCCGTCCGAACTTCTGTTCCCCCGGACGGATATTCCTCGCAGGATGTCGAATGGATAGTCGTTAAGCCCGCCGAAGCGGCCCCCCCACCACCTCCTCCGCCTCCTCCGGCCTCTGGACGAACCGATTCTGGCTCCCAGACGGTTTCAATTAAAGTGGTCGTTAACGTGGACGGCCAGGAACATGTGATAGACATTCCCAATGTCGCGTCAATTCCCCAACAGACGCAGCCCTCGGCCCCACCCGCAGTTAGGCCGCCTCCGCCACCGCTTCCTCCGCCCCCGCCGCTGCCCGCAGGGCCTTCGGCAAAAATCGTGCCAAGAATGCCCGACTCCAGGGGAAACGGCATATACCGGGTCCAGGTGGGTGCGTATTCCAGCACGGTGTTTGCCCAGGAATCCTACGACAGGCTGCGAAATGCCGGTTTCAGCCCGGCGTTTGAACGGCATGGCAATTTGTACCGTGTCGTTATAACGGGAATAAAGGCATCGGAAATGGCACATGTCGCCCAACGGCTGGGTTCAGCCGGTTTTTCCGAAGCGTGGGTACGCGAGGAAAATTAAGGGAGTGATTCCAAAATCAACAGGGCAAGCGCCGGTTCTTTCCTGCACAGGATGGACCCCAGGATAAAACTGCTGCTTGTTTTGCTTTTTACCGTCATTGTCTTTTTGGTAGATTCGCTGCTGATTGCTTTTTCGCAAATGGTTCTTTTTGTCGTATTGTGCCTCATAGCGAGAATTCCGCTGAATAAAATTTTCCCCCATTGGAAATTCCTCCTCTTTCTGGCGGCGTTCGTTATCGCCATGCAGACGCTCTTTGCCCATGATGCCGGCGGCGGCTACCTGCTCAAACCCCTTATACCCGATGGCGTTCCCCTGTTAGGCGGAACCGGTTCGCTGAAACGCGACGGCTTTTTTACCGGGTTAATGGTATGCTGCCGCATCGTTTCCCTCACCGTGATCCTTCCCCTGCTGACCACGACCACCGATGCCCGCCGCCTTGCATTCGGCATCACCAAACTGGGGCTGAACTACAAGGCGGCGTATACTATCACTTCAACGCTTAATCTGATCCCGTCGTTTGAAGAAGAAGCCCGCCTGATCATGGAAGCGCGCACCCTGCGCGGAGTGCGAAACGAAAACAAACGCAGCTTGTTTTCCCGGCTTTACGAATACCGGGCATTGGGCATTCCCCTTCTGATAAAAGCTATGCGTAAGGCGCAGATAATAAGCCTTGCCATGGACGCAAGGGCATTCGGCGTTTACCGGACAAGGACGTGGGCGCTTGAAGCGAAAATGAAGGCCGGAGATTTTTTCGCGCTGTTTCTGGGGATGGTTTTTTCGGCGGCTATCGTAGCGGCTAACATGTATGTGGCAAGGTAGCGCAATGGGCGAACCCATCATCAGAATGGACATGGTATCCTGGGCCTACGCGCGATCAAAAGACTGGGCGCTGAAGAATCTCTGCCTGGAAATTGAGGAGGGGGAATTTATCGCCGTGATGGGGGAAAACGGCTCGGGCAAGACAAGCTTTTGCCGCCTGCTCAACGGCCTGATTCCCCATGCTTTAAGGGGAATGCTGCTGGGCAAGGTGACGGTTGACGGTATTCAAACGGACAAATCATCGCTGTCGCAATTGGCGAAAAAGGTCGGAATGGCGTTTGACGATCCTGAAACGCAGCTTTTTACCGGAAAGGTCCATGAGGAAGTTGCCTTCGCCCTGGAAAACCTTAAATTGCCGGCAAAAGAAATAGAGGAAAAAGTTTCCTGGGCGCTGAAATCCGCCGGACTTTCGGCGATTGCCGATTACGAACCGGCGCTGCTTTCCGGCGGGCAGAAGCAGCGACTGGCTATTGCCGCCGCCCTGGCGATGGCGGGCAGGGTGCTGGTGCTGGACGAACCATGCTCCCAGCTTGATCCCGGAGGCGCGCGTGACGTTCTTTCCCTGATTACGAGCCTGCGGGCAAAAAGGGGCCTTACCGTCGTTATGGCTACCAATTCCGGCGACGAGGCGGCGGAGTTTGCCGACAGGATATGCGTCCTGGAAGGCGGAAACATCATCGCCTTTGACACACCCGCCCGCATCTTTGCCGATGAAAAGCTCACCGGCAGCGATGCCGTGCAGATTCCCCAAACGGCGGAATTTGCCCGCGCAATGGATTCACTCGGCGAGCCGCTGCCGCAGCTTCCCCTGAATCTTGACGAAGCGGAAAAGTCGGCTATCGAGTGGTACAATGGCTGACATTCCGGCGATTCAAATAAAGAAGCTGGCATACCATTACAGTACCAGCAGAATCATAATGGACAAAATCAACGTAACCGTTAAGGAAAATGATTTTATCGCCATTATCGGCCAGAACGGCTCCGGCAAAACCACCCTGCTCAAGCTGATCAGCGGCCTTTTGCGACAGTCAAAGGGCGACATTTACATCCGGGGAAGAAACACGAGGGAGATGGATGTCGCGGAGATATCCGGCGAGATTGGCTTTTCCATGCAGGAAAGCGATCGGCAGCTTTTCGAATCGACGGTGTATGACGAAGTCGCCTTTGCCCTCAAACACCGGGGCATGAATGAAAATGATGTTAAGGCGAAGGTCGAAGAAACGCTGGAAGCCGTCGGCCTTTTGGACAAGCGGGATGTCTTTCCGCTGTCGATGAACCGGGCTGACAGGGTAAAGACCGTGTTCGCGTCGATTCTGGCGATGGGGCCGAGAATACTGATGCTGGACGAGCCTGTCGCCGGGCAGGACAAGCGCGGCTGCCGGATAATCATGGACATAATCGGCGAACTGCACCGGCAGAACTATACGATTATTCTGGTGACGCATAACCTGGGCCTTGCCGTAGAATTCGCAAACAGGATCATTGTCATGAAGGACGCGATGGTTTTTATGGAAGGAACCCCCGGTGAAATTTTCGACCGGACCGGGGACCTTGCCATAGCGAAGATAATCCCCCCTCCCATAACGCGGCTTTCGCAGTCGCTGAGAAAGCAAATCCCCCTGGAAAAATATGCCCTGATGCCGGGCGAACTTGCCTCCAAGCTTGTTTCACTGAAACATAAATCAACAACCCCTCCGCAAGCGACTAAACTTGACCCGCAATTAATTCACAAAAACCCCGAAGGGGCGGGCGCGCGCGTGGGCGGCGAAATCCGGGGGAGTCCGCCTACGGAGCCACCTGACCACTAATTCTTCATGTTGTGAGTAACTACCCATAATTAGATTATTAGTGGTCAGGCATTTTCTGTACCCTATTTTTAAATTAATTCCCTCGTCTCCTGCGGCGGGGAGTCCCGGAAATTTTCGCCGCCCACGCGCGCGCCCGCCCCTTCGGGGCATTGGCAGCGTAATGCGGGTCAAGTTTAACTTTTGTGATAAATAGAAAATACCCTAGCTTATCTTTGTGTTTTTGCGTGAGGAATATAAAAAAAATAATTTTTGTGGAAGATATTATTATTAACCAAGCATAAAATTGCCTGGAATAACTGATTGATAGTACCACTCTGGCTAAACTTGACCCGCACAGTACCATGATAGGCCAACAAGGGGTGGGGCGGCGGGCGCCAAAAAAATTCTGGAACTCCCCGCCGCAGGAGACGAGCGAATAGAATCAAAAATCAGGGGAAAGAAAAAGCTGACCAGCATGAGGAACATGAAAATATCGCTCATTTTCGGAACTGCGCTGTTTTACATGGATAAAAAAAGGCTGGTCAGTGGCTCCGCAGGCGGACTCCTCCAGTTTTTTTGGCGCCCGCCGCCCCACCCCTTGTTGGATTTTTTCATATTAATTGCGGGTCAAGTTTAGCCTGGAATGACGGGGTATGTACCCCTCGCAGAAAATCATGTTATGATGCCGATATGAGGAACGGCTATTGAAAAAAAAACACGCGCTTGCAGCGCCAGGCAGAATACATCCGGCGGTTATCGCCGTTTGGGGGGCTGTGGTAGCGGCGGCGCATATAATCCCGGCAATACCAATAATCGGCACGGCGAGCAATTTTTCGTTTGCAACGGCGCTTCTCCCGCTTTCGGGCATATTGTTCGGTCCCATTGCCGGCGCGCTATGTTCGGCTGTCGGCGGAATTATAGGCAGCCTGATCGCAACCCACACAGCATGGCTTGGAATGGGAACCTTTGTTATCGGTATGACGACGGCGTTTACTACCGGCTGTATCGCCTGGGGTTCCTGGCCGCCGATTACGCTTAACAGCAAGGGGAGCCTTGTTATCTCCGGCGGCATAATCGTCTATCTGGCCGGAGTTCTGCTCTGGTTCAGCCAGGAGATCGGACGCAGCATTATCATTTTTCCGATTGTCTATTACGGCATGGGTTTTGCAGTCTATATCGTGGGCAGCATATTTTCCGGAAAAGTCCTGTGCGGAGCAAATACGGCGCTGAAATTTCCCGTTCTGTGGCTCTGCGCTTTTGGCGGCCTCGTAGGCGGAGCGACTATCGGAAACTTCTTTTACCTTGTGCTGTACCGTATGCCGAGGGAAACCTGGCTGTACCTGACCTTCGCCGCCCCGGTTGAACGTGCAGTGTTTTCCCTGGGGACTGCCGTTATCGGCGTACCGATCATGCTGGGGCTGCAAAAGATCGGCGTGTATACCGGGCCCCAGCCAGAAAATGCCGGCGTCGAACTTGAGCCGCCGCCTGTGGCGCAATAAATGCCGATGGTTAAAATAGATTTTCACGTCCATGTTACCCCGCCGGAGATAAGCGAAAACTGGGAACAGTTTGCCGAAAGAGAACCGTATTTTGCCCTGCTGTCAAAAAGCCCTCGCAACAGATTCGCCTCTGCCGAAGACGCCGCCGCCATGCTTGATAAAGCGGGATTTGACCGTGCGGTGATTTTCGGTTTCGCGTTCAACGATCCAGGACTGTGCCGCCTTGCCAACGACTATGTTATCGACAGCGTGCAAAAATACCCCGGCAAACTGATCGGCTTCATGGCGGTCTCGCCCGGGTCGGCGGATTTGGAAAAGGAAATTAGCCGCTGCCATGGCGCAGGGCTAAAGGGCGTTGGAGAAATTTTTCCCCAGGGACAAAATTTCCGCATTGATGACGAACAGGAAACCCGCGCCCTGACCGGTATCTGCAAAGAACGCAGCCTGCCGCTGATCGTCCACACCAACGAGCCGGTGGGCCACCGCTATGCCGGAAAAACGACAATCGGCCTGCGGCAAATCGAAGCGTTCATTGAAAACAGCCAGGGCCTGCGGATCGTACTTGCCCACTGGGGCGGCGGCCTGTTCCTCTACGAAGCGATGCCCGAACTGCGCGAAAAGTTCCGCAACGTTTGGTACGACACTGCCGCCTCGCCGCTATTGTACGACGCAGGCATATACAAAGCCGCCATAGCCCTCGGCCTTGGCGAAAAAATAATCTTCGGCAGCGACTTCCCCCTGCTGCCACCGTCCCGCTACATCCTCTCGCTGGAACACCTGTCTGAGCTGGACCAAGACCGCATCCTCGGCAGTAACGCAGAGAAATTGCTTTATTGAGAATATTGTTGGCAATTTTATCACGCAGAGGCGCAAAGGCGCAGAGGGTAGCGCGTTGTTTGATGACAGTGCAAAACCTTCCGGGTCTATCAACCTCTGCAAGAAATAATTAGATGATTAGGGGTATTGTGGGGATTAGATATCGAGAACTGGTGTTTGTTATTTGAAATATCAGTTTTTTTTTCGGAAGTACGAATATTATACGAACACTTTATATTTTCCTCTCTTCACCTTCCTATTTTCATCCCTTTTACTTCACATAACTTGAAGATTGCAAGTAGCTGCGAACAACGAATCGACCTCCGCGTTCTCTGCGCCTTTGCGCCTCTGCGTTAAATTTTTTCGAATAAGATCACGAGCAATTAAGTAATATTCAGGTTTAATTTGTTTTTTTCCTTTTCTTTGCCTCCAAAAAGTGATATATTAGAGGTAGAGGTTGCGCCACCTTCGGTGGCGTTCGATTGAAATCGTCGCTCACGCGACGTAGATAGAGGTTGCGCCACCTTCGGTGGCGTTCGATTGAAATCGTCGCTCACGCGACTTAAATAG
>WRJO01000046.1 GCA_009778545.1 Treponema sp.
AGAGTCTAAAACTAGGCGTAGAGCAAATGCTGACCGGCGCCCAGGACGTGGGAACACCGCATTACCTTGAAACAACCTAAAACCCAATACAAGAAACAAGGCCGGGCAGTGGCTCCGCAGGCGGACTCCCCCAGATTTTTGCTAGCCCGCGCGCGCCCCCCGCGCCGCCCGCCCTGCCGGGGTTTTACGGAAACCTTGCGGGTCAAGTTTAGCCTAAAGGGCGGGGTATTAAACCCTTCGCAGAATTTAGTCTGTTACTACAATCTTAAATTTGGCATGGCTGAACACATTTGTGCCGCCAACCCTGTCAATTCCTTCCACAACTATCGAATAGGTTCCCCTGGCAAAATTACCTCCCGGCGTTACCGTAAGCACTGTGCCTCCCGTTCCGGAAATCCCGGCCGTAAGGGGAGCGCCGTTGCCCGGATTAATGTACCAGGCAACCTCAGAGAGCGTACCTGCGCCGCTCACGGTTATTCTTCCGGGGCTGTTGCTCATCCTGATCGTTAGCGTCAAATTGTCGGCTGCCAGCGTCCCCGACCAGGTGCCGCCATTGGCATGAGCAAGGCCAAGCCTTTGTTCCGACAGGGAAGGAGCGGTAATGGTAACTCCCGCTGAACCCGGCGCGGGAAAGTGAGCGTTGGTAAACGCAAACGGGAAATTGCTGGTCATATTCTGATAGACATGCAGTACTTCCCGGTAGAAAATCTTATTCACATTGTTATTAAGTTCAAAAACCACGCTGTAATACCCAGGCTCAAGCGGTATAGAGCCGCTGCGGCTATTGGCGCTGCTCAAAAGGTTATACACATTGTTGCCCGCGCCGGAAGTGGCCGGACTCTTGCCATAGCTGCCCTTCGCCGTTACGGTCATGGTTGCGGCGGCAAGATCGGTAACGCCGCTGGTGTTAATGTTATAGCTGAATGTTCCCGGCGCTGTTGCTGCGGCAAAATCGATCAAATCCAACTGGATGGAAACGGCATTCGTCTGGCCGGCGGTAATTTGAATCGATTTTTCGCCGACTGCCGCCAGGCCGCCGCTTGTTAAGGCTTCTACCTTTATGGTATAGTCCCCTTCGTTCAATTGGTAGGTTCCGGTATTCGACGAAAGCGCTTCAGATTTAACGGTTACATTGGCGCCATCCAGAATTTTCACCGCATACGACGTAAAAACAGGCGCGCCGGGAATAATGGTCCGTGCGCCGCCCCCGCTGCCGATAGTCAGCCGGACAGCTCCCTTGCCCTCGGGAATTTTATCCCCGCCGGGGAAAAGCCCTTCCACCGGCGCCAAACAGCCAATTACCAGCACCGCTGCCAGCAATACCGTTGCCACTGCGGCCAACATGCCGCCATTCCTTTTCATCCTTTTCATGCTATTCTCCTATATCTACA
Source organism: Treponema sp. (assembly GCA_009778545.1). Classification (GTDB taxonomy): domain Bacteria; phylum Spirochaetota; class Spirochaetia; order Treponematales; family Breznakiellaceae; genus WQXQ01. The sequence goes on from WRJO01000046.1 coordinate 1,392, forward strand.
TAAAAAAAAGTACTGTATGACATACCGTCTGTTGTTGTCCCCACTATAATTACCGTGTGCCACCCCTTTGTAACAAAGGGAGAACCAAAGGTACTTACACTTTCTCCGGTACTAAAGAAAGCATCTTCATCGTCAAAATACCATTCAATGGCGGTATAGTCTCCGGCGTTGCTTACAACTATGGTTGCGGGAGCGCCATCAGAAACTATTACCGCATGGCCTTCCGGCAGCAAAGCTCCGTCTGCCAGAAGCAGCGGTTTTAGGTCCGCTGTTTCCGGAGGAAGAATTTCAACAACGGCGCCAGTTTTTTTATTTTTGATTATTTCCCGCACTTTGTCATCTTCAAGAAAAGATTGTACCTCGGCAGGCATAAAACAGGCGTTCATAATCAGGATAATAACAGTGATTAATAAATAGCTTGTAATTCTGGACAACGCCTTCCTCCTTTTTTACTGGTTCGTTACCGTTACCGAACCAATCAGGTTCGCCCCTAAATTTGTATCCCAGATAGCAACGCCATTGGGTGCAATATTCGCAAACCGTATGCAGCGTCTGGCGGCGATGGTTTCTTTGGGGTCCTGAATCTTCAGATAAATATTGTAATCGCCCGCCGGTACATTGCCGAATGCGCTCATGTTAACGGTAAAATTCAAATCGCGGTAAGATCCGGTATTGCTTGCCCTGCCGTCATAATCCGCCGCCGCCAGCCAGTCCCTTGCGTCAAGGTCTGTTAACCTGGTGTAAGACGTACCAGACGATTTGTTTCTCAGTATTACATACACATTCTTTTTGTTTATAACGTTGCCCCAGCCGACATTTTGCATCTTCCCTTTAAACACCAGGGTGCCGCTCCGCGCTACAGGATCGCTCACCTGGGCATCGCGCAGTACCAGCCTGTAACCAAGCCTGTCGCGGACAAATTCAATGCCTCGTTTGCCGTTGTATACGGGGTCATAGATTAGCCTTTGGTTGGCTGCCGGATACGAATTGTTCAATTGAATTGTAACGTTTCCTTCGTTATAGGTAAAACCTCCCCAGATATTAAGTACGCCGCTGTAATGATCTGCATTCAGATGGCTTGTATGGGCACGGAGGGCTTCCCAGGCGACAAACGGAAATCTGGTATAGTTGGCGTTGTTGTTTTCATCATTTGTTTCACCGCCGTAGAAGTTGTTTTGGTTTCCGATCCAGGTAATTATCCTGCTTCGCCCGTAAGAACCGCCCGCCAAACTGCTTCCTTCGGAAAGCGAGCCGTTATCGTTGTTTTTATCAAAATCGCTGCCGGTATTGCTGCCTCCTGCCGAATAGCTGTCGTTGAACATCCCAAACCGCGCTGCCGGCGTACCGCGAACCGGAGCGGGCATTTCATGGATATTGTTGAAGGTGTAATTCTGCCCCCGGGAAACCGTTCCATTGGTCCCGTATTTGGCGTTATGCCATGCCAGGAATCCGCCAGCATGTACAAGAATGGACCGTGAATCAGGAACGGCGTCAAGCAGCGCGTCCAGAAGCCAGACGTAGTTGGCCGCCCTTGTGGCCATAGTTGTTGTGTGCATTTCGCCCCATGATCCCAAAAACCCGCCATCAACCGCCATTATGATGTCCTCGTATTCCTGGAGAATGGGTTTTACCTGGTAAATGTGATACTGTATCCAGTTCTTGTCCGTATGCCCGGCGACAGTGCAATTGCCCGTAGGTTCGGGACCGTTGCTCCTGTTATATGTATTGTTTTGATGGTAAACAAACCGTACAATGGCAACCCCTTCACGGCTTCTTACTGTGGCAAGCGTTCCCCTGATATAGCTGAGCGCATCGGCAGTTAGCGCCCTGGTTGTTCCTCCTGCCTGGGAAGAAAAGTTTCTCAGGTCAAAATACATATGGCTTATTCGCGGTTCTACAGAAACGCTGGAAATGGATTTTGATAAAGTCTGGAGCTGTGCCCCGGAAGTTGAACCGCTTGGCGGGACAATGCAGTTATCGTTGGGCATGTAAAAACCCCTGTCCGGATTCGTAATGCTGACAGGGTTTTCCGTATAGTTAAGGTATCTTTGCAGCACGAGATCGCCATCCTGCACGGGAGGATCAGGGGGCGCAAATGCATATTCGAAATGGCTTGTCAGATTTTGATAGACATGCAGCACTTCACGGTAAAAAACCGTATTGCCGCCATTTTTTAGCTCGATAACGACACTGTAATAACCTACATCAAGCGGCGTGGATCCGATGGGATTATCGCTGCCAAGAAAGTTATAAATGTTGCTGCCTGTTTTGGATGTGTTGGGATTTTTGCCATAGCTGCCTCTTGCCGTTATGGTCATGGCTGCGGTTGTATAGGAGGAAGCTGGAAGGGCAATATCATAGCTGAATGTTCCCTGCTTTGTCGCATCCGCGAAATTAATGACTTGCAGCTGAACGCCGGCAGCGGTTGATTGGCCCGCAGTAATGCGAAATGCTTTTTCCCCGACCGCAGCAAGGCCATTGCTCGTGAAGGCTTCTACCTCTATTGTATAGTCCCCTTCGTTCAATATGTAGGTTTTGACATTCGATGAAAGCGATTCGGCTATATCGGCTGCAATTCCTTTTGCATCGGAAATAATCACATTATACGATGTAAAAACAGGCGAACCAGGAATAATAATCCGTTCGTCATTCTCGTTATCAAACACCAGGCGGACAGCGCCCATGCCATCGGGCATAGATTCGGCATCCGGGGTGAGAAGGCTGTCCATTGGGACTATACAGCTTATTACCAAAACACCCGCCAGCAGAACCGCTGCCGGCAGGCCAAATGCGCCGCTCTTCATTGTTATTTACTATGATATATACAACATTAAGCGGATTTTTTCAACTCATTGGCGGGAATTTTATAAGAAATTACCTGAAAATGCCGTGTTTTCCGTACCGGTGGTGTTTTCCGCTGCCCCGGCGGTTAGCTTCGTCGAGCTGCCGGGCGATAAAGGCGGCAAAACCCGCCTCGTCCCCCGTTTCGCCGCTCGAAAACCCCAGTGCAACGTATGGTTCGCCGCCCGCCTCCGCCAGAACGCTGCGGGTAAATGACCGAAAAACGGCAAGCGCCGCCGATTCCAGCAGTCCTTCATCTTTGCCGGCGGTTTCGGGGTACACCAGGGCCAGCGTTCCCCCTCCCCGCGCCCTGAATGCGGCGGCTAATTCCCTGGCAAGAAAGAACCATCCCTTTACCTGATCGTTCAGCATAACCTCGACGTCGGCAATGCTCACATTGGCAACGGCGCGGCCAGCCGGCGGCGGATCGCAGACAAAAACGGCTTCGTCAATGCGTTCAAGGCGGTTTTCTGCGGCAATAAGCAGGGTGCGGGCCGAAATTGCGCTGCCGGGGATCCAATCCAGGACGATGCGCGAAGGGGCCGCCGCGTCAGGGGCCATGGCGGCAGCAGCATTCGGCAATGGCGAACCGGACAGCCGGCTGGGAATCAGGGCAAGGGCATGGCGTTCTGCCCGCCTGGCCATTTCGCTTTCAATGGCGCTTAAAAGGGCAGATTCATTGCCAACGATGATTATTCCCCTGCTCATAGCTCCAGTGTATACGGAGACGGTTTTTGACGCAACCGGATGCTTTCCGTGTATTGAGAATGCCGCAGAAAATGCATTTCCCGCGCCCCGGCGTGAGGATTAATATAGCGTGTGCTAGCTACCGGTAAGAATGCAAACTGGGCAGCAGGGTGTTTACCCCTACAAACGTGAATAACACTATCGCGACGGCGATAATGGCGAATATCGCCATGCGCCGGCCCTGCCATTTCATGCGAAGGCGCTGGTGGAGATAAATGGCGTAGGTAAGCCAGGTGATGAGCGACCAGAGCTCCTTGGCATCCCATTGCCAGAACTTCGACCATGCCTGCTCCGCCCATACGCAGCCGGATAGGATTACAACGGTCAGCATAATCATTCCCAGCCCGACCAGGCGGTACGAAAGGTTGTCGATTTGGCGCAGGTGGGTGCCGTCTTCGGCCTCTCCCCGCTTATGGAGAATCAGAAAACGTACTCCCGCGCAGCCGGCAAGCACAAAGCTCGCGTAGGAAATAACGGCGGCGCCGATATGCAGGCCGAACCAGGGCGATCGCAGCGCGGGCATTAGGTCCCGTATTTCCCAGGGAAGAAACGCCGCATAGAGGAAAATTAAAAATATCGCGGGAAGCGCGACTGCGGTAATCCAGTGGGCGTTGAATTTTACCCGCAGCACAACATAGATCAGGGCAATGCCCCAGGCAAGCGACATGGCAAATTCAAACTGGTTGGACAGGGGCAGGCGTCCGGCGATCATTGCCCGGCCTACAAAATATCCGGTGTTTACAATAAAGCCCGCCAGAAAAACGATCCAGATTACGCGGGACAGCGTTTTGTTTTTTACCGCAAATCCGATGCAGTTCAAAACAACCGAAATAAAATACAACGCAAGGCAGATTAAAAATAAAATGTTCAGCATCGGGCTGCCGGAATTTTTTACTTTAAGTATCAATCCGGAAATTAACTCATTCAACATCGCTCAACCGTCTCCCTTTTTTCAAATTCGTCCAGGAAAGCGTCTATCCTGAACTGCTCTTCAGAAGATTTATATCCCGACAGCAAATAACTGTCAACTCGCACGGTCACAATCAGGGGCACATGGAAAAAACTCAGATAAAAGCCCAGTATCATCAGCACAAAGGAACCGTACAATAACGCGGGAAGCCCGAACGGAATGCGTTTGACGCGTATGCCCGGAAAATGAACCGGATCGTTAAAGGTAAACGTAACGTCGTCGATTTCCACCGCCTCTCCCGGCTGCACCATCCTGTTTGACATTACCCGGTCATTGGTGACAATCAGATAATAAATCGGGTTGGGGTAGACATTTCCCCTGACCATTATCGGTATGATGTTTCCGTCTTCGTCTTCCACAAAGCCGGGGTACAGCGCCATATACCGGATGCTGTTGTGATTGTCGACTGATATCCGGATATCAGGCTCGGTCAGATAGACCACATCCGATTCGCCTGTCCCGGCGCTCTCATACGTTACCGAACCGGCGACGCCGAAAGTGTGCTGGTAGAATTTGTACGACCGGAACGAAAGCGGATAATTAACGCTGATTTCGCTGGTCACCGACTTCTTCCCGTCCGGGGAAGCGGCATGGACAACGCTGGCATAGTCCGTTCTGCCCGTTTCGTCCTCTATTCGGAAGCTTTCCAGGTCCAGCGTCGTGCCGTCTCCCATAATCAGGCCTTCGCCGGGCATCACGTTATGATCCGACACTACGGAAAGCCACGTTACCCCGCCGCCGCACAGCAGTATCAGCAGGAACGAGATATGGACGATAAAGGAACCGAAACGGCCGGGCATGTTTTTATAAAAAACAACGGCGTTTTCGGTTTTGTACTGGCGGAAGCGCCTGCCGGCAAGAAATTTGCCCAGGCCTTCTGCCGCCTCTGCGCCGATGCTGCGGCCGCCGGACGAGTTCCCGGCAGCGCGCAGTATGGCATTAACCGGCTTTATGATGCTTTTAAGGCGGATGGCAAGGCACGAGGCGAGGTTCACGCAGAGAAGGGCCAGTAAAACAACGAACCAGGCGGTATAAAATAAATTATCAATCCCCAGCGCCAGAAATGCCTTCCCGGCGCGGGGATATGCTTCCAAATACCATTCTGCCGGCCTGTCCTGCGGGATCAGCGATCCCAGCAGGGAACAGATCATTACCAGCGCTACAATTACCACTCCAAACTGCATGGAGTGTAAAAAAGCGAAAAAACGTTTCAGAATACGATGCACAAATCTAAAGCGACGTTAACTGCGTCTTTGCCTCATTCAAAAGATCCTGGGCCTTATCCAAACAGTACTTGGTCAGCTTGGAATTGTGCGCGCCGTTGCTGTTCTCTACCCAGACAAAGTCCCAGTAGAACTGCGATTCCCTGGCAACCTGGCGGATAGGATCGAGCACGTCGTTCCCATATTCTCCACCCGCAACAGCCGCAGCCAGCGCTTCGGTGAATTCCTCGATGGCCTTTCCGATATCAACAGCGCGTCCGTGCGCGACATCCTGAATCTTCTTGACATCCGCCGCCAGATTCTTGTGGCACGATAAGCATTCGCCCTTAACCAGGCCGTTATTTTTCAGGGGGCTTCCCCACTCATGGCTGATATAGCTTTCTTTGGCGGAATTCATCGCGGTCGGCATATGGCAGTCGGCGCAGGCGTACTTGCCCGCATGAACATTGCCGGCACCGTAGAAGGTTTCAAATTCGGGATGCTGAATCTTGACCTGCCGCACGCCGGTGCGGGGGTTGATGTAATCGTAGAAACTGCCGCCATCGGGCATCTTGAGATCGTTATAGTACTGCAGCATTGCGTCGGGGTTCATCTGAGCCATTCCCTTGTACGGCAGAATAACCGCCGAAGGCGTCGCCGAGTTTGCCGGGCCGAAGTGGTACTCAACATGGCATTGGGCGCAGGCGATGCTTCCCGTGCTCACGTTGGCAATCTCCGGACCCAGCGAATCTATCAGGTAGTTGTGGGTAACGGTGACTTTTCCCGGCTCGTTGGCATGGCAGTTAAAGCAGGTAACCGGCTCCGATACATTTTCCTTCATTTCGTCAAACGGAATTCTGTAGGTGCCGACGCCGTTCTCGATTACTTTCGCATGGAAATCCGGCGTTTTGCAGGCAAAGCAGTTTGCCAGCGGGTGCGGGCGGCCTGTCGCATAGAGATCCTCAAGCGTAAAAACATGGCCCCGGGCGCTCTTGTAGAAGCGGTTAAAAGCCATGCCTTCGTACACAACCTGCAGCATCGGATACGCATCCGGGTAATTATAGTTTTCGCTGTTGTTTGCATTCCTCATGTAGGACGCGTAAATATCGGGGTACTGCGTTACCCAATCAGAAGCTTTCTGTACGGTAACGCTCTGTCCCATCTGGATTACCTGCGCGGGTCCCGGTTTCCTCTCCCGTACTCCGCCGCCTTTGGGCTGGCCCAGACAGCCGGCAAGCGCCGCCATCAGCACAAGCACGCACACTGCCGCCGTAAATAATCGAATGTTCCTTTTCATAACGCCCCTCCTATAGGCTTGGAATTCAACTTATCCCTGTGTCAGATAAGCTAAAATGATTGTACACAATGAAGCACAAATATATAGTTCTTTAAATGATACCATGGCCCAAAACCCGGTGTCAAGCATAAAATAATACGAATTTTTACACTTCTTGGTTTTTTTTTAGGATAAAATACCACTGGTAGCGACTATATGTCACACTAATTGTAGATAAACCGGCTAAAACGTGTATTTCATGCCGATTTTTACAAAGCTGTTCCTTCGGTATTGGCCCAGGTCGCCGGTAATATCCCCCGCGAAAACACCGGCGGCAATCTCGGCGGTAATGTCCTTTATAGCCCAGGTAACGGCGGGGATAAGGTAGCAGTCCATATCCTCGATACCCCAGATGGCAATGACCTTGCATTCAAGCTGATCCTTGAGGAACTTTTTTGAAAGGTGCATGGTCATGCGGGTGGAGGTGGCGCTTGTTCCCGCCTCGCAGTCCAGGAGTGGGTCGCTGCCAACGCGGCTGTGCAGCAGGCGGATTATTTCGTTGCACTGCACATTGGCGCTGATGCCCCAGAAAAGGTCCCGGTCAAAACCAAGCGACCAGCCGAGGAAGGGGTTTCGCACCGAGCCGTCTCTGCCGTGAAGGTCTTCTGTGATAAAGGCGGCAAATTCGCCCCGGACGTTAAAACCGAAAAGCACCTGGGCGTAGTCGATGCCGATCTGGTGGTAGCGGTTGTATTTGAACTTGTATAAAATATCCGCATCGCCGATATACAGGTCGGGAAGATACGCAAGGATGTCAAGAATGTTTGCGGGGAATCCGGGGAGCAAGGCCAGCAGCTCGGCGTTTCCTTCCATCAGGTCGTCGACAAAATCATCGACAAAGAAGGTAACATCGGGCTGAAACAGGTTTCCGTAAAAATACTGCGCGCCGATATCGGCCGACCCGACAGTGGCCGTAAAACGAAGGCCCGTTTGAAAATATTCCAGCCGGTCGGTAGGGGGAAGCGCCAGCGTAAAGTCATCGCCAAACTGGGAATAGATGCTCTCGCTGATCTGTCCGGCAATATTGTCAAATCCGGGAGGCGTTATCGGTTCCAGTGATTCCCCTACACGTTCGTATATTTTTTCTGCGGCAAGGTCACGCATTTCAGTTAACTGCGAAGGCGTCCAGCGGCCCCTCTGGGCGAAGCGCTGGCCGGCAAAACCGGGCATAAAGACCGCCTCTAGTTTTGAAAAATTGCCCGTGTTCCACGATACGCGGACAAGGGGCCGGGCGATTTTAATTCCCATCAAATCGGTGATGTTGGTAAGGTCGGTATTGTCCAGAGGATTGATCACGTCCAGCGGGCCCAGGCTGTCTGCCTTGCCCCAGGTGAGCTTTCGCAGCCCCGCCTCGATATTGACCGGGCCGAAATAGGTACGCAGATACGCCTCGTCGAGAATCAACGGGGTATAGACGGGGCTTCCCGTGCCGTATTCGGCGAGGCTTTCGATGATCGCGGCGGAAAGGTTCAGCCCGATATGCGCGTCCACGTTCGCCCCCGCCGCGCTGAAATTCAGCGCCCCCGAGAGCACGTCTCCCAGCGAAGAGAGCTTTGCCTTTTCCGCCGACTGAAAATCATACACATAGCCAAGAAATTGCGCGCCTATTTCGCCGCCCAGCTTTACCGAAAACGGCAGAGACGAGCCTCCCCCGCCGCCGTCGTCGTCAAACCCAAACCCAAAATCCTGCGCGCACAGTCCCGCAGCTACCATTAAAAAAATTAAAATCCCTATAGCTCTCACAGAGGCACGGAGGCACGGAATCAATGAGGTTGCATTATCTTCCCCAATTCCCTTCTGTGCCTTTGTGCCTCCGTGTGAAAAATACCGGAGAAAATTCATCTTGTGCGGCCTGTTTCCAGGTAGGCGGTGGTAAAGACCGCGTCGGGGATGGGATCGTCGTACTTGATGATTTCTATGTTGATCGTCGTGGAGGTACCGGCGGCATGAGTCGTTATTTTGGTAACGGTAACGGTAAGCCGCCCCTGCACGTCCTTGATGCCGGACATTTCGACGGTCTTAACCAGGGTGTCCCGCCGGTCGTACAATTCGATCTTCATGATGATCTGCGTATCTTTGGCAATCCACTGGACCATCTTTGAATATTGATAAGAACTGTCTTTGGGTACGGACTGGATCACATAACAGGCGGCGCCGTCGAGGCTTTCATCGCTGAGCAGCGTATGGTTGTCGGCGTCGGCGCTGCGGCTCATCGAGGAAATGTCGTCGTAGGAAAAATCCGTTCCCATAAAGCTGCCGGAACCTTCCGACGCGGCAATGCGGCGCACTTTGCCCGGGCCTGGCAGAAATATCCAGCGGTCGTCGGCGCTGCCGGGGTTTTCCATGGTAAGGAAGCGGGACCCCGCCACGCTTGCCGGCTGCTGGAACACGATCATCATGCGGCTGCCTTTGGGACCGTCTTTTGAATACTGGTCTATCAGGCGTTCTGTTGTTGAACCGTCTTTTGCCCGTATCACCATTCTGGAACGGGTGGAAACCGTATCCGATTTAATCCTGTCCCGCGAGCCGCGGACGATGGATTCAGCAGTTTGAGCATGGATGGTAAGCGCGGTAAATGCCAAAAGGGCGAAAAATACTCTGGTTTTCTTCATGACATCTCCTTCTTCATTCGTTTACATTCGTGCAATTCGTTGATCTTGTCAATGATTCATCCGGTGACAAATTTGGGCTTGATTACGGCAAGCAGGGCGGGCAGCAATGTCAGGCTGACAAGGGCGCTGGAGAACATGGTAATGGCGATGAGCAGCCCCAGGTCGGCAAGCATGTTGAAGCGGGAAAAGAGCAATACGGCAAAACCCGCCCCCACGGAAACGGCGTTGATGACAATCGCCTTGCCGGAACTGATAAACGTCCGCATAAGGTAATCGCCCTGGCCGTTGGAAGCTCGGTATTCCCGCTTGAACGCCTCCAGGCAGTGAATCGTATAGTCGATGCCGACGCCGACGGATACGCTGGCCACCATGGAAGTGCCGAGGTTCAGCTTGATCCCCACAAAGCCCATAACGGCGAAGTTGAGCAATACCGACAGCGACAGCGGGGCAATTCCGATGCAGCCGGCAAGCAGCGATTTATTGGAAACGGATACAATGATAAAAACGCAGATGATGGCGAAAAACATCGAAATAAGCTGGGACTGCACAACAAGGCTGTTCAACGATCGTTCCACCATTGTCGTCCCGCCCACGGTAACGTTTACATCGTCGGGGAAATTCGCCGCGACATAGCGGTCGATCTCGGCGAAAATAATTTCGCTGTCGTTCATCCCCAGGGTACGCAGCTGCACCATCGTTTTAATCGCCGTCGGTTCCAGGGGATCGTTGGCATAATCGCCGATGTTCCCCGAAAGGAGCACCAGGTAATTCGAAACCAGCCGCTGCAATTCTTCGGGATATTCCTTGCCGTAGCGGGCGGGATCGGCGGGGATTTCGTAGTAGGAAGCGCCTTCGTAATTTACCTGCCGCTTAAGCTCCCAAACCAGATCGTCGGCGCTCAGGCCCCGGTAACGGTTCCCCGCCCGGTCGAACAGGGCGGCCAGTTCGCTTTGCGTGAAAAATTTTTCGCCGTCTTCTACGGCAGATGATTCATCCCCAAATTCCTCACGCGGAGGCGCAGAGGACGCAGAGGACGCAAAGGAAGGCGAAGGATCATCAAAGCCGAAGCCGAAGTCATCATCGAAGCCAAACCCGAAATCACCGAAACCAAAGCCCTCCCCCCCCTCTGCGCTCTCTGCGCCTCTGCGTGAAAAATTTCCAGTAATATTAACCGGGCGTAATCCGTCGGGGCTTTCGTCGGCGTTAAAAACCTGGTTAATCCGCTTGACAAGATCGGTAAAGCCCATCACCTTGCCCACATTGGGAACCTTGCGCTGGAGGTATGTCGAAAGCCCGTCCACGGCGGAAAGGGTGTCGGGATGCAGGATTATTTCGGGGCTGTCCGCGTGCGCCACCACGCTGACCACTTTAGAGCCGCCAAACTGCCGCCGGATAAACCGGTCGGACTGGTAAATGTCCGTTTCCGCCCGGAAGTATTCTACCATTACATTGTCGATGATCAGTTTTGAAAGTCCGCGAATCGAAATAATCCCCACCAGAATGGTGATGAAAAAAATCGTCTTTTTATGCTGGGAAATGCTCACCAGGGATCCGGCGATTACCGTGCTAATATCCCCTTCTTTAGCTCCCTTAACCTCATGCTCTTTCATCTTGAGCGGCCCCCTGATGATCAGCAGCGAGGGGATGAGGGTCATAGCTACGGCGAATGCCGCCGCCACGCCGAAGCTGGCGAAGTAGCCAAACTCCCTGCACGGCGCGACCGGCGTAAAGCAGAAGGAAACAAAGGCGACAAAGGTGGTCAGCGCCGCCAGAAACACCGGCTTGCGTATCTTCATTAAAACCGAAAGAACCAGTTCGCGGTGTTCGTCGCCGGTTAATGCCGCCGTGCCGCGCCCCAAAAGGTAGTGGGTAACGACGTGGATGCCGTAGGCGCTGCCCACCGCCATCATAATAACCGGCAGCACCGTGGATATTACCGAAAGCTTTATCCCAAAGAGGGGCATGGCGCCCACCGACCAGAGCGTTGCGATAACCACCGTTAGCAGGGGCAGTATTACGCGGGTAAGTTTTCTGAACGAAAAAAACAGCACCACAAATACCACCAGCACCACCAGTGGAACCAGCAGCTTAAGGTCTGCGTTCATCGCCTCGTTAACCGTGGCGACAATTACCGGCATCCCCGTTACATAAACCGTGGCAATGTCGGAAAAGGTTTCGCGGGCGATGTCCCTGATCTCTATAAAACGTTCGTTAACTTCTTTTGAAGTTGCCTCCACCGAACTGATCGTCAGCGGAATCAGAATCTGCGTCGCGGTAAAGTCATCGGAAAACAGCGCCCGTTCGTACATGTCCCAGGAGAGCAGGCGGCGTTTTAATTCGGCGATCTCATCCTCCGTGCCGGAAAAATCGTTTTTAACGAGTTTTTCCACCACGATGGCGTCGCCTTCGGCGGTAATAAAATCGGTGCTGATAATGGAGGTAACATCCCTGACAATGGATATTTTCTGAATCGCCTCCTCGTAGTCCCGAATTCGGTTCAGGAACTCTCGGTCAAAAACCGTGCCATAGGGGCGTTCCAGGCCGACCAGAATGAAAAAGGAACTGCCGAACATATCGTCTATCCAGCGGGAGGTTTCAAGGGCAGGGTCGTTTACCGGCACAAAACGGAGGTTGTTATTTTCCAGTTCCGCCCTGGGCAGATGAAAGATGAAAAATACGGTAATTATGGTAATAACAGCGACAATAACCCAGGGGTGACTGTACAATTTTCGCATTTTTGCTCCAAAAGCCACATTAACAGGATTTTTTTCTTTTTACAAGCCAAATTTGAAAGTTACTACTATAATGCAACACGTCGCCGGACATTGTTACTTGTTACTTGTTAATTGTGCACTGTTCATTTATAGTATCCCCAATGGCAGAAACCCGTTTAATCCGCAACTTTTGCATCATCGCCCACATCGATCACGGCAAGTCCACTTTGGCAGACCGGCTGATCCAGAAGGCGAAACTCGTTGACGACAGAAATTTCCAGAACCAGATCCTCGACAACATGGACATTGAGCGGGAACGGGGCATAACGATAAAAAGCCAGGCGGTTACGATCCCCTATACCGCATCTGACGGTCAGGAATATAAGCTCAATCTGGTTGACACGCCGGGACACGTCGACTTCAGTTACGAAGTTAGCCGGGCGATCAACTCCTGCGAGGGGGCGCTGCTTTTGGTAGACGCCACCCAGGGGGTGCAGGCGCAGACCCTTTCCAACATGTACCTCGCCCTGGAGCACAACCTGGAAATTGTGCCGGTGATCAACAAGATCGACATGCAGGCGGCGGACATAGAGGGCGTCAAAAAGCAGATCGAAAAAGACCTGGGGCTGGACGCGGAAGGCGCCCTGCTGGTTTCGGCGCGGCAGGGCACGGGGGTTGACGGGCTTTTTGAGGCCATCGTGGAGCGGATTCCGCCGCCGGCGGGCGACCCCAGCGCCCCGCTGCGGGCTTTAATCTTCGACTGCCACTACGATCCCTACCGGGGCGTGGTGGTGCACCTGCGGCTTTTCGACGGACTATTAAAAAAGGGGATGAAAATTTCCTTTATGTCAAATAACGCCGTGTACGAGGTGGAGACCGCGGGCGTATTCAAGCTGGCGCTGGTCGAAACCGGGGAACTTTCCGCCGGGGACGTCGGCTACATCATTGCGGGGATCAAGACCGTCGGCGACGTGCGGGTGGGCGACACGGTAACGGGCGCGGACAATCCCTGCGCCGCCCCCCTGCCCGGCTTCCGCGAGGTAAAGCCCGTGGTTTTTTCCTCGATTTACCCGGTCGATTCCAACGATTACGAAGAACTCCGCAGCAGCATGGAAAAGCTCAAGCTCAACGACGCATCGCTGGTCTACGAAAAAGATTCTTCGGCGGCGCTGGGCTTCGGCTTCCGCTGCGGATTTTTGGGCCTTCTGCACCTTGAGGTGATACAGGAGCGGCTGGAGCGGGAATTCGACCAGTCGGTGATCTTTACCGCGCCCTCGGTCAAGTACCGGATAACGATGAAGAACAAAGCCGATGCGATCATGGTTGACAATCCGGTGGAATACCCCGACGAGGGCCTGGTCGAAGGCGCCGAGGAACCGTATATCCGCGCGTCGATAATCACCCCCGCGACGTTCCTCGGCAACATCATGACCCTGTGCCTGGAAAAACGGGGCGTGCAGACCAACATGACCTACCTGGACGAAAAGCGGGTCGAGATGATCTACGACATGCCCCTGTCGGAAGTGCTGTTTGATTTTTACGACCGCCTGAAAAGCCTAAGCCGAGGTTACGCGTCATTTGACTACGACGTTACCGACTACAAGCCGACGGAACTTGCCAAGCTGGACATACTCCTTAACGGCAAGCCAGTGGACGCGCTGTCGCAATTGGTCTTCAGGGGCAATGCCTACGACCGCGCCCGCAAGGTCTGCGAACGTCTGCGGGACGAGATTCCCCGGCAACAGTTCAAAATCCCCATCCAGGGGGCAATCGGCAGTACGGTAATTGCCCGCGAAACGGTCAACGCCCTGCGCAAGGACGTACTGGCAAAATGCTACGGCGGCGACATTACCCGCAAGCGTAAACTGCTGGAAAAACAGAAAGAAGGCAAAAAACGCATGAAAATGGTCGGCGATGTGGAACTGCCGCAAAGCGCGTTCCTCGCAGTATTAAAAACCAAAGACGAGTAGGACATTTTTTCGCGATATTTACTTCTTCCCGGAGTAGAGCGTGAACACCATTTCGTTTTGCTGCTGTTTGATCAGGCTGTACCAGAGATTTTTCTTCTTGGTGATGGATGCGCTTTTCCTGCCCATTTCGCGGAATTTTTCATACATCGCGGCGCCTTTTTGGGCGGCTGTCCATGCGCTGAAATATTTGCCCTGATAAATATCCGAGGAATTCGCGTCAACCTGCCGGTCTATGCTGTCATTGTATGAATCCAGCAGCATGGTATATTTTTCGCTTATCCCCCGCAGATAATCCAGAATAAGCCGGTCAAAAGACGGAACTTTTTCGATCATCTCAATAAGTTTATGGAGAAGGGTAACGGCAAGGTCGTAATCCTCGTCCATAACATAGGCAACCTTCGCCTTCTTGCTGAGATTCACCAGCGAATCGTTGGTCAGCTGCGGCACCCCTTCTATCGGGACAGGCGGCCTTACCGAAAACTTGGGCATTACCGCCGCGGCTTTGGAGATCACATCCACAAGGTCGGTGAATATGCGCTGTTCCCACAGGTTGTCCTTAATCGATCCAAACAACCGGATCATCTCATCGTTGAATTTTTCCTTGTACCGCTCTTTCGCGTTAAAAACCACCTCACAGGTGGGGATCATCACACCCTTGAATTCAATGTGGCCGGTGTCAAAAAAGTACACCGCGTTATTTTTAACCAGCGCGCATTTTGCCTGGGCGTTTTCCTTGAGAAAATTCATCTGAACCTGTTTGGCGATCATCACCCGGGATTCCTTGGGGGAAAGTTCGTTGGCCCTCATTTGCAGCCGCGCCCCCGAATTCAAAAGAAATCCGGCAAGGTTGCCCTTCTCGGTAATAATCAGGGGGCTGGTAGTGTTTCCTCCCGTGATTCCCGCGGAAATTTTAAAATCCGGCAGGGTAGCGGCGTCACCGGTGCGCCCGGTAAAAATAAAGGGATCGCTTACTACATTGGTTTTGCTGAAATAATCAATGATACTCAGTGTCACGGTTATGGCGTCGATGGCGCTGGCCGTAACAACTACAATCTCGTCCCCCCGCTCCCGCTGGCTTGTCGCTCCGCAGGCCGTCGAAATACGGCTAATTTCGTTTTCTATCGCCCGGTCAAGAACGTGCATCATGGAAAGATTTTTGCGCGAATCCATGCAGAATTTGGTGTAGCCGTGAATATCCAGCATGGCGACATAGAGGTTGGAAATCTGCAGCGTCCGTTTCAGATCGCCTGCTTCGGGGAATGTCTTGTCGGGTATAACCAGTTCTTTCCAGAGTTTTCCGTGAGTTTGCGAAGAAACGGCGGCAAAAAAGCCCCAGTTCAGCCGTTTAACGAGATCGAATGCCCGCATAATAACCGGATGGCTCCTCTTGTTGCCAATAATTCCGGCGGCATATTCCTTAAGCGCCGAAAAAGTTTGTATTTCCCTGCTGACGATCCGTTCGTAGAAAAAACTAAACAGTTCATGCTCAGAGGTACTGCCGGTGTACTCGCTTAAATCCTGCATATAAAACCCTGAAATTATTATAGCATTTTAACGCGTGATAGGATATATTAAAAATAAGCAAATATGGAAACGGCAGTTTTTTTGAATAATTCGGGAATAGC
>WRJO01000047.1 GCA_009778545.1 Treponema sp.
GAGGGACGTAGGTTTCGATTACGAAAAGGCAGTCAGCGCCGGTTACGGTATTTTCATTGCCCGTGTCGAGATCGACTACAAAAAACCGGCCGTTACCGACGATAACCTGACCATAAAAACCTGGCCTTTGAAAAAGGGCGCTGTCAGCGGAGTGCTTGCCCAGGAGATAAGCCGGGACGGCGAAATTCTCGCGGAGGCTAAAGTTACCTGGGCTTTTGTTGACTCTTCCACCGGGATGCCCGTAAAGATACCTAAAGAATGGGATATGCCAGGACTAAAGCCGTAGTATGTTTGATACCGGCACGCTAACCTTTGCTTGCTTGTGTCCCCGTTTCATGTTATGCTTTCTTAATGAATGAATATGAAATTCTGTTGATTTGGGACGATGAAGCACGGGTATGGATAGCACAGAATGATGAAATACCTCTTGTTCTTGAAAACGGTTCACTTGACCTTCTTATGGAACAGGTAAGGCTTGCCGCCCCTGAAATACTGGAATTAAACGGCAGAGAACATGAAGATGTGTACCTTGAATTTACAACAAAACGCCGTGCCAGGGTTATTGCATAAATGGCAGAATATGAAAAAAAAGTCCGCGATGTTTTATTAAAACACGGCTGTTATTTTCTAAGGCGAGGTAAAGGTGACCATGACGTGTGGCACAGCCCCGAAAAGGATCACAGTTTTCCGGTAGCCACCAAGATAAAGTCAAGACATACGGCAAATGAAATAATGAAACAAGCAGGCATAAACCACCATTTTTAATATAGCCCTGCGCAGGATAACTCCGAATTAGTCCTAAAACGAAAGCCGTAGCGAAATTTTAGCTGCCGCTGAAAAGGGATACGACAAAGGGTGTAATAATGTGCAAAACAATATCTGCCGAGAAATGGGCTATCATTGCGGATTCCAGACCCTTTTTCCAGTACAGCCAGCCGAAAATAATGCCTCCAACTCCGTTTAATACAACGGCCCGTACAATAACTGCCATTGTCAGGGCGGTTATTTGAGATGTTGCCGGCAAATGGCCCAAACCAAAAATAACTGCCGCCAGTATAATGGATAGCCATATTCCAAAGACTGTGGGGTTTCCATCTGCGGATTTTTTTATTTTAAGGGTTATCCAGGCAAGGAATGAAAGCAAAAACAACCTTAACAATACTTCTTCTGCAATCCCACCGTAGAATGACGCAAGAAGGGCTTTCCAGGCAGGTATTGCCATTTCCGTATTCTGAAGATCGGGGATTA
The DNA here is from genome assembly GCA_009778545.1 of Treponema sp. Lineage (GTDB taxonomy): Bacteria > Spirochaetota > Spirochaetia > Treponematales > Breznakiellaceae > WQXQ01. The sequence continues at coordinate 1,249 of WRJO01000047.1, forward strand.
ATTTGTTAAAAGGAATACTGAGTACAACAATAAGTACACCGGCAGCAATACCCAGGCTGATTGAAGGCAATAATATTGATCTAAATTCCCTGGTTTGATTTTTTCCTTCCAAAAGACCCTGTAAAACCGGCAGCCCCATTCCGATGCGTTTTGAAAAAAAGAGTCCGAAAAATACTGCTATTGCGAACAGGATAAGGTTTTGAATTACCGTAAGCAGCAATATTTTGGGGGTTATTTCGATCTCACTTGAGGTAAGCGAAAGCGAATACGGTATTACAAGCAATGATGCTACAATACAAGAAACAAGTAAAATAAAAAACAATTTCCAGTTAATTATGTTTTTCATGGAATCGGCCCATTTTTTTATTTCAGCAATCCTGCCAGATTTGCCTCTTCGCCGGGCGAAAGAATGCCGGGGAGTATCGCCGGTTGGGAAGAAGCCGGCGGCAGCAGAAAACCGTTGTCCAGAAAACGGCTGAACAGCGCGGCCCACTCCTCCTGCGAAGGGCTGTGCCGCAGCGTTAAGTACAGGCCTCGCCGCTGCCAGGGGGAATTTTTCAGCGCTTTGGCAATGCGGGGGTATTGGGGGTTGGCCCGCTGCGGCGCGGCGGCGATAAGGTCGTACATGCCACGCGCGGCGCACGATAGCAGCACCGGGGGAAGAAAGTCCGGGGGCGCCAGGGCGGCGGTGAAACCGGGGGCAATGGCAAGGACGCAGAGTCCCAGCGGCAAATCTCCTCGCCACAACTGGATGCCCGGCACGACGGGGATCAGTGCCGGCGGGGCATTTTGTTCCACGGCAAGCGGGGCCGCCGGATCGGTAAAGGGCCGCCAGAGAGCCGCTGTGCCTGCGGCGAAGAGCGCTTCCAGTTCCGGCGGCGGGGCTGCGTAGAGCCTGAATTCCCTGCCGGGGAAAATGCGGGACAGCGCCTTGCAGAAGCGCCCTTCCAGAAAATGGGGAAAGGGCGCATAGAGGCCCCGGCTGGCGGTGTTTTTCAGTTCCCGCAGGAGTGACGGCGGGGTATGACCGAGTATTGCCGCCCCGCCGTTTTGCCACAGATCGACCAGCCGCCGCCCGCCTGCCGTGTACAGGCGGAAGTCGCGGGCGCGCAGTACCGGCAGCACAAGGCGCAAAAGGTCAGGCGTCGTCGCTAATTTTGACATAAGCCGCCCCCTGGTGATCGGCAAGGAACCGCACTTCCCTGCCCGTCTCGAACTGGGCCCGCACTACCGGCCCTTCGTCGCTGCCCCGCACTTCCGCTACGGCGCCGTAGCCGTAATCGTCATGGAAAAGCCGCTGTCCCCGCCGCCAGCCGCCGGTTTCCGCCGCCCCGCCATTGCCGCCATATGCGGCGTTTTTGCCGCTGCCGCCCGCCCATGCCTGGGATTGCCGCGCCGCGCCGAATCCTCGGGGCGCTTTCCCGACGATCCGCAGGCAGCTTGTCTCTACTTCACGCAGAAACACCGACGGATCGACGGGCAGTGTTCTGCCGTACATTCTCCGCATGGCGCACGAACTCAGGTACAGCTCGTCCATGGCCCGTGTCGCGCCGACGTAAAACAGCCGACGTTCCTCCTCAAGCTCGTCGTCTTTTTTATCTTCCCGAGGAAATACCCCCTGTTCAAGCCCCGTCATGATCACCTTGCGGAATTCAAGGCCCTTGGTATTGTGAAAGGTGATAAGCGTTACCTTGTCTTCGGCGGCTGCGGTATCGCCGTCCTGCGGCGTTTTGCCCGCGAGCGAGCTGTCTTCCAGCGATCGATCCAGTTCGATATGCTCAAGAAATTCCAAAAGCCCTTCGGCGGTTCCGGCGTAGAGGCTTGCCGCATTGACCAGTTCTTGCAGGTTGTTGATCCGCTGGTTGCCCATTATCTCGTCCTGCACGAGGTGGTATTCTGCGATGCCGGAATCCTTTATCATCTGCGTCACGCATACCGACAGCCCTTCGCCGGAGACCAGCGCGTCTGCGTCCTTCGCTCCCCGGCTCTTCTTTTTTGCCGCCGCGCTTTTGCCGTTTTTACCGTTTGTGCCGTTGGCTTCCGGCGGCTTTTCCAGCAGCGCCTTTCCGTCTTCCATCACTTTAATAAAAGCGGCAATGCCCTTTTTGGCTTTTGCCGATAATCCCTCCATTTCGGTCTTAGCCGTTTCCAGAAGGCTGCTTCCCCGTTCCGCGCCCGCTTCGATTAAGCGATCCACCGTTACTGCCCCAAGCCCCCGCGCCGGTTTGTTTACCACGCGGCGGAATGCAACCTCGTCGCGGGGATTCACCAGAAAGGAAAGCAGGGCAAGCGCGTCCTTGATCTCCTCGCGCTCGTAGAACTTGAGCGAACCTATTACCTTGTAGGGAATGCCCCGCCGCAGAAATTCGGTTTCAAAGCCCAGCGACTGCGCGTTGGTCCGGTACAGCACCGCCCAGTCCGACCACCGGGATTGTTTGTTTTTTGCTTTAACGGAATTTCCAATAAGTTCGGCGGCGAAATTCACCTCCTCGTCCTGATCGGGCAGGAACGCGAGAACCGGCTGCATGCCTGTTCCCCGTTCGGCGCGGAGCGTTTTTCCCAAACGCCCCCGGTTGTGATCCACCACCGAAGAGGCGGTTTTGAGGATTGGCGAGGTGGAACGGTAGTTGCTTTCCAGGCGGATAATATCCGTGCCGGAAAATTTATCGGGAAACTGCAAAATGTTTTTAACCTCGGCACCCCGGAAACGGTAAATCGACTGATCGTCGTCGCCGACAACGCAGACATAGGTGTTCTCTCCGCACAGCTCCTTTAAAAGGGCGAACTGGGCGACATTCGCGTCCTGGTACTCGTCTACCATTATTACCGAAAAACGTTCCCTGAAACGCTGCGCCACTACCGGCTCGGCGCGGAGTATCTCCACGGGCTTTTTGATAAGGTCGCCGAAATCCACATTGCCGGTGGCGGCGAGTTTTTCCTCGTACCCGGCGTACAGGGTGCGGAACCTTTTGCTGCCGTCTATCATCGCAAGGGCGGGATCGTCCGGCGCGAGAAAATAATCCTTGGCGCGGGAGATATTATATGCGGTACGCTTAACTTCCATTTTAGGCTCGCCCTTCATGATGGTTCCAAGAAGGGAGATCATGTCATCGTCGTCGTAAATCACAAAACCGGAATCGAGGCCGGCGAATTTTCCGTTGCGCCGCAGGAACCATGCCCCGAATGAGTGAAACGTCCGCAGCATCGCGTCGGCGGCGCGTTCGTCGATCATCCGGGCGCGCTGCGCCATTTCCCGCGCCGCCTTGTTGGTAAAGGTTACCGCCAATATCGACTGCGGCGCGAGGCCTTTTTCGCGTATCAGCCAGGCGATCTTCGTGGTAATCACCCTGGTTTTCCCCGACCCCGCGCCGGCGAGGATCAGCAGGGGCTTTCCCGTATGCAGAACGGCGCGCCGCTGCTCGGCGTTGAGGACCTCCAGATAGGGGGGCAAGCCGCCGTCTGTCATGCCCGCGACGCTTCGCCCGCCAGCAACTGTACCGCAGAACTTGTGCCGATGCGGTCTGCTCCGGCGGCGATAAAGGCTTCAAGGTCGTCCCTGGTTTTAATGCCGCCGGATGCTTTAATTTTTACGTCCGGCCCGATATGCCGCCTGAACAGCTTTATGTCGTCCAAAACCGCTCCGGCGCATCCAAAACCGGTCGAAGTTTTGATAAAGTCCGCCCCCGCATCGGTGACAATGCTGCATAAGCGTATCTTTTCGTCTTCGGTCAGATAGCAGGTTTCGACGATAACCTTGAGCACCTTGCCCGCGCAGGCTTTTCTTATCAGCCCTATTTCCAGCAGAACCAGGTCGAAGCGGCCGTTTTTAACGTCGCCAATGTTTATCACCATGTCGATTTCGGCGGCCCCGTCTGCAGCAGCGCACCCGGCTTCCAGCACCTTCGCAGGGGTAACGCTGTAGCCCAGTGGAAAGCCGATAACGGTCGCTATTACCGGATCGTCCCCGAATTCTTCGTAAACCTGCCGAACATACGACGGGGGAATGCAGACCGATGCCGTTTTGTACCGGCGCGCCTGGTCGCAGAGGGTTTTTATTTCTTCCCATGAGGCGGTCGCTTTTAGCTGGGTGTGATCGATTCTGGCGAAAATTTCTGCATTGGTCATTTTGAACTCCGTGTATACTATATCCGTTCCGCAGAAATTCATCAATCGCGGATTTTAGCGGTTTTAAATACGATTTATGTGGTATAATTACAATATCAGGCAGGACATCAGCATATGAAAAAGTACGATACCATCATCATTGGTTCGGGGCCCGCAGGATTGGGAGCGGCCTGGCATCTGACCCAGTACGGAAATGCCGGGAAAATTTTGATTATTGAACAGCACGCGATTTCTTCCGGCGGCCTTCGCAACGACTGCAAATTAAATTTTACATTTCCGATTGGCTTTCCGGCCCACTGCTGGGATCCGATGGATAACGCAGTGCTTGCCGAAGTAAATTCCAAACTGCTGGAATTGACCCATGCCTGGAATAAACATTTCGGCATCCCCCTGCCTGCCGGAATAGAAAATGCCGTTGTAACAAAATACGAAGCCCGTGCGCAAAGACTCGGAGTGCAGTTCATTCCTGGGCAGCAGGTACACCTCGGTACCGACGGAGGCATCTCTTTAATTAACGCACTATTGAAATATTTAAAAAAGCACAATGTTACCATCATCAATAAATTCAGAATAGAAGCGGCTTCCATCGATATTAAGAAGAAAACCATTTCGGCGCCGGAAGAAAACCTTCAGTACAAAAATCTGATTTTGGCGCCGGGAAGGGCAGGCCATACGTTTGTCCAGGAATTCATGCATCTGAACGGGATAAAATACCATGACAACTGCATTGACGCGGGCATCCGCCTGGAAACCAACATTGAACATTATTCCATTGTCAATGAATATTATGACCCCAAATTTTACTTTCCCGAACGGGTCAGGACATTCTGTACCAATGCCGGCGCGGCGTACGTTATACAGGAAAAGTACGGAAACTGGTACAGCGTTAACGGGCATGCGTATTCAAAAAAGCACAAACAAAACAACCTGGCAAATTTTGCCATTTTAAAAACCCTTGATTTTACCGAACCTATCGCATCCGGGCACGATTACGCGGAAAGCATAGCGGCAACGGCCATGCTCGCCGGCGGCGGAAAACCGATCATGCAGCGCATAGGCGATTTCAGAATGGGCAAGCGATCCACCCCCGGAGGATTTGTTAACGACGACCTGTACCAGACAAAACCGACGCTCAAGGCATGTCCGGGAGACATTTCTCTGGTTATTCCCGCCAAAATATTGCGGGCAATCTGGAACGCGCTGAAGCAATTGGACACTATCGTTCCCGGAGTGCTGCATCCCGGCACCATAATGTACTGGCCCGAAATTAAAATGTATAACCATACCCCCCGGTTTGCAAACGATTCATTTATGCTGGCAGACGGAGTATACGGAGTTGGAGACGGATTTGGCACGTCACGGGGAATTACCGCAGCATGGCTATCCGGCCAGAAAGCGGCAAGCCATATAGTAAGCGGGTGAACGCCCCCGTTCAAACAAACTCCGCCAAAGGGTGAACCTCGGCGGAGAAAATATTTACCCTTGCCTCGTAAAGAACCGCAGCAGGAAAATCACAAATAAAATCCAGGTAATCACTGAAATGTCTTTGTATTTGGCGCTGGCGACCTTCATAATCACATAGGAAATAATCCCGAACACTATGCCATCGGCAATGCTGTAGGCAAATGGCATCATGATAATGGTGATAAAGGCGGGGATGCCCTCGGTAGGATCCTCAAAGTTGATGGAAACCACAGGCCTGATCATGAGGAAGCCCACAAAGATCAGGGCCGGAGCGGTAGCGGCATTGGGAATCAGCCCAAAGAGCGGCGACAGGAAAAGAGCAATCAGGAATAATACCGCCGTGGTAAGGCTGGTAAGGCCTGTACGCCCGCCTGCTGCAACCCCTGCGGCGCTCTCCACATAGCTGGTTACGGTAGAGGTACCCAAAGCCGCCCCGGCGACGGTTCCTACAGAGTCAGCCAGCAGGGCTTGCTTGACTCTGGGGATGTTTCCGTTTTTGTCAACAAGGTTTGCCTGCGTGGTAACCCCAACAAGGGTTCCGATGGTATCGAAGATATCAACAAAAAGGAAGGTAAAGAAAATTACAAAAAAATTAAAACTCATGATTTGAGAAAAATCAAATCTGAACAGCAGCGGCGCATCGGGCATTCTGAACGGCGACCAGCCGCTGTGTATCACGGTAACGCCCATGGGAATACCGATGACGGTTGTAATAATAATCCCAATAAGGATAGAACCGGGTATTTTTAAAACATACAGCACGGCTATTATTATCAGGCCGAAAAATGCAAGAAGGGGATGGCTGCCGGTTATTGGATCCGCGACATTCAGTTTTTCAGCCAGTCTTACTACCGTTCCTGCACCCTGTACAATAATTCCCGCATTGGCAAAGCCGATAAGGGCGATGAACAGACCTATGCCCACCGCCACCGCCTTTTTTAAATTAACAGGAATAGCGTTAATTATCGCCTCACGCACATTCAGAAGGGACAGGGCGACGAACAGAATACCTTCCAAAAACACCGCAGTCAGGGCAACTTCCCATGAATAACCCATACCCTGCACTACGTTGTAAACAAAGAAGGCGTTTAGCCCCATTCCTGGGGCTAAAGCTATCGGAAGATTCGCCGCGAAAGCCATAACCATGGTGGCGATTGCCGCAGAGAGGGCTGTTGCGGTAAAAATCCCTCCCCACGGCATGCCGATGAGTTCTTCTACGCCGCCAAATCTCCCGCTCAGCATCCCCGGATTGACTGCCAATATATAGGCCATCGTCAGGAATGTCGTGAGACCGGCGACAATCTCCCGCTGAAACGTGGTTCCGTGTTCTTTTAGCTTGAACACTTTTTCCATGCTGTTCTCCTTCTACTTGATGTACAACTCCCGTTCCACATATTTGGTGTGCAATAGCTCGTGGGCCTTGTGGCCGTTTGGTTCGCCAAGGAATTCCTGGTAAACCTGGTTGATGAACGGATTCAGGTGCGAACAGCGGTACTGCGACTTTTCGTCGTCCTGGTACAGGCCCGCAGTGCGCTGCTTCCTGATTTCGTCAACGGCGCCGTAGGGCTGTCCGCCGCCGGCGATACAGCCGCCTCGGCAGGCCATAACCTCGACAAAGTGATACAGCGGCTCTTTTCCCGCATCCCGGGCGGCGCGGATTTTGTCCAGCACCTCGGCGATGTTTCCCATCTGGTGGGCAATGGCGATGCGGATTACAAGCCCGTTTCCAAAGTCAACCTCGGCTTCCTTTACCCCGTCCAGACCGCGGGCGGGTTTGAAGTTTACGTCGGGCAGCTCTTTCTTGGTGACAAGGAAGTAGGCGCTGCGAACCGCAGCTTCCATGACGCCGCCGGTTACGCCGAAGATCGTGCCCGCGCCGGTGTACGGCCCCATCGGGCTGTCCGCTTCCTCGTCGGGGAGGTTGGTGATGTCGATGCCGGCCTGCTTGATCATACGGGCAAGCTCGCGGGTGGTGATTACGATGTCGTTATCGTAGCCGGTGTCCTTGCCGAGGAATTTTCCGGCGCTCTTCATGTCGTCGTTGCGGTTAATTTCATACTTTTTCGCCGTGCAGGGCATTACCGAAACCGAATACACCTTTTCCGGTGCGACTCCGGCCTTCCCCGCCCAATACGCCTTGATCATCGCCCCCATCATCTGCTGGGGAGATTTTGCCGTGGAGAAGTTGGGGATCATGTCGGCGTAGTATTTTTCCATGTAATCAACCCATGCCGGACAGCAGGAGGTGATCAGAGGGATGGTGCCCTTTTCGGTAAGGCGCTTAACCAGCTCCGTGCCTTCTTCCATGATGGTAAGGTCGGCGGAGAAGTTGGTATCAAAGACGGTGTTAAATCCAAGCCGCCTGAGCGCCGCGTACATTTTTTTGGTGAACACCGTGCCGGGCTTAAGGCCGAATTCTTCGGCAAGGGCGACGCGGACTGCCGGGGCAATTGACACCACCGTGTGGAGGTCGGCGTTATGCAGGGCTCTCCAGACTTTCGGCGTGTCGTCGCGTTCGTAAATCGCCCCAACCGGGCAATGGGCCGAGCACTGGCCGCACTTGATGCAGGGGCTTTCGCCCAGCGGAACTTCCGCCGCGCTGGCGATTTTTCCCTTGATGCCCCGGCCGAGGAATTCCAGCGCCCAGACGTTCTGCACATCCTGGCAGACCTTGACGCACCTTCCGCAGCGGATGCATTTTTCGGGATTAAGGACAATGGACGGGTTGGAATCGTCGATGGAAAGCCCGTTCATCACCTTTTTGTACGGGGACTCGCGGATGCCGAATTCCGCCGCAAGGGTCTGCAGTTCGCAGCTTCCGTTGCGGGGGCACTGGAGGCAGTCGTTGGGATGGTTGGAGAGGATCAGCTCCAGCACGGTCCGCCGCGTGGCGATGATCTCCGCGTCGTGGGTGATGATGTCCTTGCCTTCCAGGCTGCCGTCCACCGGAGTGGTACAGGCCCTGACCATCTTGGGGCTGCCGGCGACACGGACAATGCAGATGCCGCAACTCGCCCAGGCGGGAAGGTCGGGGTTATAGCACAGGGTGGGAATTTTAATGTTGACTTTTTTTGCCGCGTCGAGGATCGTTGTTCCGTCTTCAACCTGAACCGGAATGCCGTTTATTTTTAGGTTTATCATGTTTCTCTCCTTCTCCTTATTCCTTGACTACCGCGCCGAATTTACAGACGGCCAGACATTCGCCGCACTTGACACAGGCGCTCTGATCGATGATGTAGGGAGGCTTCTTCTTGTCGGGATACTTTGCCGCGTCCTCGACCGTGATGCAGTTGGCAGGGCATTTCTTGGCGCACACGCTGCAGCCGCTGCACTTTACCGGATCGATGTGGAAGCGCAGCAGGTTCTTGCATTTGCCCGACCGGCATTTTTTGTCGTGGATGTGCTCAAGGTATTCGTCGCGGAAATTCTTGACGGTTGACAGGGTCGGGTTTGCCGCCGTACCGCCGAGCATACAGAGGCTCGACTTGGTCATGGCTTTGCCGATATCTTCAAGCTTTTGAAGATCGGATTCTTCGCCGTTGCCGTTGGCGATTTTTTCCAGAATATGCAGTATCTGGGTTGTCCCGATGCGGCAGGGCGAACACTTTCCGCAGCTTTCGTCAACGCAGAAGTCCATGTAGAAGCGGGCCACGTCGACTACGCAGTCGTCTTCGTCCATGACGATCATGCCGCCGGAACCCATCATCGAGCCGTTGGCGGCAAGGGTTTCAAAGTCGATGGGCAGGTCGAGCGATTTCTCGGTGAGTATGCCGCCGGACGGTCCGCCGGTCTGCACTCCCTTGAACTTTTTGCCGTCTTTGATGCCGCCGCCGATCTCAAACACAATATCCCGCAGCGTGGTGCCCATGGGCACTTCCACCAAACCGGAATGTTTTACCTTTCCCGTAAGGGCAAAGACCTTGGTTCCCTTGGATTTTTCCGTTCCCAACTGGGAAAGCCATGCGCCGCCCTTTGACGTAATAACGGGGATGTTGGCAAGGGTTTCCACGTTGTTGATGATCGTGGGCTTCTGCCACAGGCCCTTGTTCGCCGGGAAAGGCGGTTTGGGCACGGGCATTCCCCGGTTGCCCTCGACGGACTTGATCAGCGCCGTTTCCTCGCCGCAGACAAAGGCCCCCGCGCCCAGGCGGATTTCAATTTCAAAGTCAAAGCCGGAGCCGAGGATGTTTTTCCCCAACAGGCCGTATTCCTGCGCCTGCTTTAGGGCGATTTTCAGCCGTTCGATGGCAAGGGGGTACTCGGCGCGGATGTACACAAAGCCGTGGTTCGAACCGATGGCCTTGCCCGCGGTGATCATACCCTCGATAACCGAGTGGGGGTCGCCTTCGATTGTGGAACGGTCCATGTACGCGCCCGGGTCGCCTTCGTCGGCGTTGCAGATAACGTACTTGACGTCTCCCGCCGCCTTGCGGGCAAGGTCCCACTTCAGCCAGGTGGGGAAGCCAGCGCCGCCGCGCCCCCTCAGGCCGGAGGCTTTTAGCTCTTCGATAAGCTTTTCGGCCGGCCATTCAAACAGCACCTTCTCTAAACCGGAATAGCCTTCGCGGGCTATGTATTCGTCGATGCTTTCCGGATCGATGGCGCCGCAGTTCCGCAATACTACCCGGAACTGCTTCTGGTAGAACCGGATATCCTCGATGGCGTTCACCGCTTTTTTATGATCGTCGTCCTTGTAGAGGAGCCGCTGTACCTCGCGGCCCTTGACGATATGCTCGGCGATGATCTCGCGGGCATCTTCCGGCGTTACGTCAACATAGAACGAATCCTCGGGCAGAACCTTGATGATAGGTCCCCGCTCGCAGAAACCGAAACAGCCGGTTTTTACAATCTGCACCTCGGCCTTGACGCCCTGCTTTTCTGCTTCGGCGACAAGCTGATCGTAGATCTCGTTTCCTTTGGCGGACTCGCATGCGGTGCCGCCGCAGACCAGGATGTAGTGGTTATATCCCATTTTTTCCCCCTTATACGTCAATAATGTCTGCGGCGGGACGGTTCAGGATACGTTCATTGAGAAGTTCCCCGCCGATGATATGTTTCTGAATTATTTCCTTTGCGACAGCGGCGTCTACATTGCCGTAAATTACCGCCGGCATATCCGGAGTGATAACTTCAACCGACGGCTCCGAGTGGCACATGCCCATGCAGCCGGTCTGCCGCACTGCCACAGAATCCACCAGATTGTTCTCGTCCAGGCCGTTAATAAACGCGGTAAGGGTCTGCTTTGCGCCCGCCGCGATACCGCAGGTTCCCATACCTACGATAACCTGGATCTTCTTGCCCTCGACTTCCCTCTTGCGCAGATCGGTCTTTTTGGTATCCCGAAGCGCCCTAAGATCATCCAAACTCATTTTTGCCATAATCTTCTCCTTCTAGTTTAGTTGATGCCAGCCGCTATCCACTAGCCGCTGGTCACTTATTCATCACACCCTTCCAGCGAGCCGAAGTACTTGCCCATCAATACGAGCGAGCTGGTGTCTTCGAGGCCGCCCAGGGCTTCGTCAAGCTCCGATCTGCAAACCTCGTATTCCATCGGCTCTTCGCCGTTAAGCTGCCGGAAACGCCGGATAACAATTTCGTCCGGCTCGTTAAACATAAAAATCGTCCTGAACAATGACGGCAGGTCCCCAATAGGCGGCGTGTCAACATTGCCCATATCGAACCATGCCGTCGCCGTGGTTCCCATCCCCTTTTCGGACTGGACATCCCAGCCGCCGCCGGATTGTTCGGCAGTCTGAATCAGGAACGGAAGCCCCAGCCCAATCTTCCGATGGGGATGCTTCACCCCGTCGGTGACAAACGGGTCGACGGCTTCTTCCAATTCATCTTTGGTCATGCCCCTGCCGTTGTCCTTTACTGCAAAGCGGAATTCCCCGCCTTTTTCATTTATCTCCAATTCGACCAGCTTCGCCCCCGATTCGCAGGCGTTCTGGGCAATATCGGTGATCAAATCAGAAAGGGTAAAGTGCATGAGCTAAAAACCTCCGGCTTTTAGCTTAGGAGTTTCCTGCGGAAACTCCATAAATTTCTCGTAAGACATTTAGATGTTCCGGTACTTGTCAATGATGCCGGGGATCATGCTTTTGGTGAGCTTGCCGTAGGTATCCGTACCAACGGTCAGCACTGGCGCGAGGCCGCAGCAGCCAACGCAGCGGACAGGGTCTATGGAGAACTGGCCGTCTTCGGTAACGCCGTCAGGCTCAAGCCCCAGGAGCTTGCGGGCTTCGACAATCAGATCCTGCGCTCCCTTGAGGTAGCATGCCGTTCCCAGGCATACGGAAATCTTGTGTTTGCCCGGTTTGGTCGTTTTGAAGAAATGGTAGAAGGTAACAACCCCGTATATCCGTGCCAGAGGAATCCCCGTGAGCAGCGCAAGTTCATTCGCCGCCGGCCTTGAAATAAAGCCAAAGATTTCCTGGGTTTTATGGAGAATCATGATCAGACTCCCCGGTTTAACCTTCCATTCCTCAATAAATGATAGCAATTCCTGGGGAAACGTAATTTCCCCAGCCGTCTGTGTGCCTGTCATACAAACCCCCGATTTTAGTTTTTAGTTATGCCTAGCCGAATACTACCCTTTTTATAAGAAATTATCAAGTGTTAATTATCACGATCCGGAACGATTTTTGCCCGGTTTTTGCCATACAGGGACGGCAAGCGCTACCGCCAGATGACTTCATAATGCAGGGGAACCTCAAGCACCAGCAGGTCAAGAAGGGGGATAGAAAATTCCGCTTTTCTGCCGGAAAAAGTCCCCCCCCGCACGCTGCGAACCTGGCCGGGAAAATCGATGGAAACCTGGATGGCCGCCTGGGAAATTTCATCGGCAATACCCCTGCCGTATACCGAGGCGACCAGGACAAGGTATTCGGCTTTCGTCATTTTTTCGCCGGTGGCAAGCGGGGCCATGAGGGCTTCAAGGTACGCGCTGATCTCGTCGGACAGGAGGCCGAGCAGCTCCTCCCCGGATTCGCGGCTGAGGTTGACGGCGCATTTGCCGTCCTTTGAAGGGGTTCCCTGCTCAAAGCTGATAAAGCCCTGTTCTTTGCCGTGGGCGAGAAAATCGTTAATCTGCGAAATTTTCACCGGCCCCTCAATGGAGGACGGCGTTTTATTCGCCAGAGCAGCCGACGACACCCCCGGAGCGGCGGACATGGAGGCGCTCACGGAAGGGCCGTTCAAAAGGGGCGCGCCCTGCTGCACCATGCCGGAGGCCGCCGCAAGGGACCCCAGCAGCATGGTCATCCTCGGTTCCAGGGCTGCATTGACGTGTATGTCGGCTTTACCGTCCGCCAGGAGGGAACCGCTGACCCGGGCGGCGCAGGACAAGCAGAAAAACAGGCAAACTGCAGAGAAAATTGCGTTCAATAGGCATTTTTTCATCATATTATTATAACAACTATGGACGAAAACGGCAACAAAGGGGTATTATTGATTGACTGCGAGCTATTTGAGGAGGATACTATGGGCGTTCCGTATACTGAAAAACCCTGGGCTTTCCTGGAAGAATACCGTGGAAAGGCATTTACCGGCGAATGGCCGACATTGACGGAAATGTTCAATATTACCGTCTCGCGGTACCCCGACAGGCTTTGCTTTACCGTTTTTGAGCCTAACAGGGTCACGCTAAGCTATTCAGAGACGCTTGCCATAGTTGAATCCGTCGCCCGCTGGCTGCACAGCAAGGGCATTCGCCGGGGCGACCGGATCGCCGTGACCGGAAAAAATTCGCCGGAATGGGCAGTAGCCTATCTCGGCATCCTCTATGCCGGGGCAATCGTCGTTCCCATCGACTACCAGGTAAAAATTGAAGAATTGGACGTCCTATTAAAAACCGCCGGGGCAAAAATACTCTTTGTTGACGAAGAAAAACACGGGCATTACAAGGAAAATCCCGGCGCTCTGGAAGAGGTGATTTCCCTGAAAAAGGGAGTTGGCGCCTATGTCTACGATCTGGACGGGCCTGCGGCATCGATTGAACTGGCCTGCGAAAACGACACCGCGGCCATCCTGTTTACGTCGGGGACGATGGGGCATCCCAAAGGGGTCGTGCTGAGTCATAAAAACCTTGTCTCGGACTGCTACCTGGCGCAGGGGACTCCGCTTCTGATTTTTCATACCGACGTATTCTATGCGATCCTTCCCATTCACCACTCCTACACCATGCTGGCGGTTTTTATCGAGACCATATCCGTCGGCGCGGAACTGGTTTTCGGAAAAAAAATGGTCAGCACGGTAATGCTCAAGGAAATGAAGGAAGGCAAGGTGACCATGCTTTTGGGCGTACCCATGCTGTTCAACAAACTGCTTGCCGGCATAATCCGCGGGCTTAAGGAAAAAGGCCCCATCGTGCACGGCCTGATTTCGTTTTTAATGGGTATATCGGGACTGATCAAAAAAATATTTAAAGTCAATCCCGGCAAGAAGATGTTCGGCTTTATTTTGAAAAAGGTCAGCTTTGAGTCGATCAGAATCTGCATCTGCGGCGGCGGCCCTCTTGCCCCCAGTGTTTTTAAAAAGTACAACCAGCTCGGCATCGACTTTGTGCAGGGCTACGGCCTTACCGAAACCAGCCCGATCATCAACCTGAACCCCAAGGAACACTACAAGGAAACCAGCGTCGGCAGAACCCTACCCCGTGTGGACATGAAGATCCTCAATCCCGACGACAGGGGAATAGGCGAAGTCATTGTCAAAGGCCCCATGGTGATGGGGGGCTACTACAACATGCCCGAAGAAACCGCCGCATCCTTTACCGAAGACGGCTTCCTCAAGACCGGCGACATCGGCTACATGGACAGCGAAAATTACCTGTACCTTACCGGCAGGGCGAAAAACACGATCGTTACCGACGGCGGCAAGAACGTCTACCCCGAAGAAATTGAAAACGAATTTCAGCTCTTTTTTGAGATTGATCATATTCTGATACGCAGTTTCGTTCCCGACAAGAAGACAAAGTCCGAGGGCATAGAAGCGCTTGTGTACCCCAACCCGGAATTTACCGATACAAATGGGGCAGCGCTTTCCAAAGAACAGATGAAAACCCGCATCGACAAGATAGTCTCCGAGGTTAACCTGCGGCTGCTTCCCTACCAGCGCATAGAGAGAACGATAATCCTTGACGAACCCATGGAGATGACCACCACCAAGAAGATAAAACGCGGCTAACTGTAAAACGCCCTTTGGGTAGGAGTATTGTAATAATGCAAAAAAAATCTAAATTTGTTTTTTTGATATTACTATTTGTCCTGATCAATTTTAGCAATTGTGTTGATTATGCCAGTGATTCAACAATCGATATTTTTAATAATTCATCTTATAATTTACGATTAACATTTTTCTATAATATACAAAAGACAAATAACGATCCAGAATATTGGGAACCTTTCAATATTGATATAGAAAAGGATCTAACACTATCTTTTGGATTATTTGGAGGATTGGGTTCTACCGTTGCACCAAATCCTAATTGGGAATTTGCAAGAGTAATATTTTATAATTTAAATGACAAAACAATATTGAGTGATATAGAAATTTGTGATTTCGATACAATAGTTAACAATTTATTTCAATTAATTAAAACTGAAGATTACAAATATTCTCAAAAAGCATTTTATTTTTTTGAAATAACTGACGATTTGTTTAATAACAAAAAATAAAATTATTGTGGTTAACATATTGTATAAAAAGTTGTAATAAGCACACTACGTTAAACCAGTTTATCGGATGACCGATAGTACACAGAGAAGGGAATAGGAAAGGATTGTATGTCCGACTCCCGCCATTACACGCTACCCAAGAAACTTTTAAACCAGAAGCTCTGATACGCCGTTATTAGAAACAGCGGGAAACGGGAGTCGGACCCGCGACATCGACCTTGGCAAGGTCGCGCTCTACCACTGAGCTATTCCCGCGAAAGTGTGTATAACTTACCAAAAAAATCAAAATACGTCAAGTGCCTTCAAACCCCAAATTTATAGCATTTTGACCGCCATTCACCGTTTTTTGCTGTATAATATCCCCATGAACTTCAGTATCAGTCCTGAGGAGCAGAAAATACTGCTCGCCGATGCCCGCGAAAGCATCTACAACCTACCAAAAAATTCAAAACACGTCAAGTGCCTTGTAACGTTCAAGATTGGCCGGAGTCGGCGTATAGCCCGATTTATGGTTCCCAAATTTCCAATTACATTCTTTCTATGCTTATTCTATATCCCAACGAATGTAATACATTGGTAAATGTCCTGAAATTTATCCTTTCGGCATTTTTACTCCGTATTTTCTGTATTATCGTTGGCGATACTCCGGCCCTTTGCGCCAATGCCCTTACAGAAATATGCTCCGATTCCATCTTTTCCAGTACAAATTCCGATAAAAGAAATTCATTATATTCTTTATCGAATTTTTCCTTTCTTTTGGGATCGCTGTTAATAATTTGGTCAAACGTTGTTTTCATTGCTTTTTCCATTTTTGTCATAGTACCATTCAA
>WRJO01000048.1 GCA_009778545.1 Treponema sp.
CGATTGCTTTTAACGTAAATTCTACGTTGGAAATCTGATTTTTATTTGCTGAAGGATTTTTTCCTACCCAACGGCTAAATGCTCCCATAAAAACCTCGTATTAAAAACATGGACTTTATCGTCCCTTGATGATTATATAGACGAAAGAATAAATGTAAAGAAAAGCAGGGATTTGGCCCGGATACGGAACAGGCCATGATTTAGGTTTACTCCGATATTACTCGTGGCAATGCGATACCAGCCGATATCTGTAAGGGTTATATTGCTTATACGGGATGAATCGGCTTTGGCATACCAAGCGTCTCTGTTGGTCTGGGTAACATGGATAACGGAATCATTACTATGGGTATCAGAATTAGAATCTGATTGTTCGATGTTTGTTTTAAGGTATGCAGTACGATTGGCGAGCTGTCCTAAAGGAATATTATCGACACCGTCAGGGCCGCCTTTGAGACGGTCGGTTAGTTCAAATCGACGCATCTCCTCTTCCCATACAGGGTTTTCGAGTATTAGGTTTATGCCCATATTATGCTCCTGTTATTAAGAAGGGAGTATTGGTGTAGCTACGGTGAAAGTGCCGATGGATAAATCAGAGGGTATATCCGTTGCGGATAAATCCGTCCCATTGATGACAATACCCTGAGCATTATAAGTGATCTTTGTTCTGGTCGCCGCAGTTACGGAAGCTTTATCGGCTTTGGAATCGCTTAGGAAACGTGTGCGATTTCCTAATTGTCTGGCTTGAAGGTTGGCGATCCCATTGGGACCCCCCATAACAGCGTCAGTCGGAGCAATCTGATATATGCCTGTTTCCCATTGGGAAGTTTCCTGAAGATTTGCCATAGAAACCTCGTATTGAAAATGATGGATTTATCGTCCCTTAAAATATATGTAGAACGATGAATGGAATAGGGAGTTGGGTCGGTGGAGTGGGAGGAGGACTAGACTCTAGCCAATAAACGTGTTTCTATTAAGTAAAGGTAAGATTGGAGGTTATGATGTTTTATCACATAATAATTGAACGCAATAGTAAAATAGGAAAATCAAGTGTATATGAGAAACTATATGAATTTGATCATCAGGATTTAGAAAAAATTAAGTCAGAACTGGTTTTACCTTATACGAGCAACAATCAGATAGTATTTAAAGGATATCCTTTAGAAAAGAAGGATATAAGACGTTTTGCAATAAAATGTTCTGAAAATAGTATTGATGAAATCAAAAAAATTTTGAAAAATAAAAAGTCCCCAGATGTTCTTTTTATTTTTACAAGTGCTGATATTGTTGAAGATGACAAATTAGTCAAAGATATTACGAATGATTTGTTAAAAACAGTTGAAACAGTTAATGCAAAAAAAGAAAGTATATCAAAGAAAGTAAATATGAGCAAAATATTTATTGTTCATGGACATGATGATTCTATGAAACTGGATGTTGCCCGGTTTATTGAAAAACTATGTTTTAAGGCAATCATATTACATGAACAGGTCAATGCGGGATTAACAATTATTGAGAAAATTGAAAAATTCAGCGATACAGGCTATGCTATTGTTTTATACTCTCCTTGTGATATTGGCTCAAAGAATGAAAAGGATGCAACACCAAAACTGCGTGCCCGCCAAAATGTTGTATTTGAGCATGGGTTTTTAATTGGAAGATTAGGAAGAAATAGGGTGGCGGCCCTTGTAAAAGGCGACCTTGAATTACCAGGCGATACTGATGGTGTTGTGTATATTTCCTATGACAAAGATGCGTGGAAATTTGAAATAGCTAAAGAGTTAAAAAATGCAGGATATGCTGTGGATATGAATCTTATAGTATAGAGTCTTCATTTCAAAGCTATTATGACAAAAACTGTGAATATGTCAGGGTTTATGATGTGGAAAAGATGTGCAAAAATCAGAAGATGGAATTATGAAGTGGAAATATTATCGAACGGGGATAGGATTATATCTGGGTATACGTGAGGGTATAGTTCCGAAAAGCAATTATTGACATATTTGAAATTGACTAATACAAAACTTGGCTACCTTATTAACTTCGGAACAGAGGTAATGAAAGAAGGAATTGTCAGAATCATCAACGGCTCTCTGGAGTAACTTTCCCCTGATTATTACTGTGCCTCTGTGCCTCCGTGAGAGCTATTTCACAAAATCTTTTCCGAGGCTTCTTCGTACATTTTGACGTATTTTTTGGCGGACTTTTCCCAGGAAAAATCGTGCTTCATTGCGCGGACGCGCATCGCGTCGATGTGTTCGCGGCGGTTGTACCAGGCCCAGACCGCCCAGCCGACGGTGTTGTAGATCGACTGCGGATTCAGATCGTCGAATAAAAAGCCCGTGCCGGTTCCCTTGCCCTCGTCGTAGTTTTCTACCGTGTCGGTTAGGCCGCCGGTCCGCCTGACGATGGGAAGGGTGCCATAGGCAAGGGAATACATCTGGTTTAAGCCGCACGGTTCGTACAGGCTCGGCATCAGGAAGAAATCGGCGCCGGCTTCGATAATGTGGCTGATATCCTCGCTGTAGCCAATCTGCGCCCTGAAATTTGACAGCCTCGAAGACAGGCCCATTATCTCTTGCTCGCACCACGCCTCGCCGGAGCCGAGCAGCACAAACTGAAGCTTCATGTCGCGGCATATCGACCAGATGCAGCCGTAACTGGGGCCGAACAGCTCCCCTACCCCCTTCTGTCCGGTAAGCCGCGTTACCATGCCGATAATGGGCAAGTCCGGATCTTCGGCAAGTCCGAAGTAATGCTGCAAAGCGGTCTTCGCCGCCTCTTTGCCCGACATGTCGTTTGCCGAATAGCTCTTGGGGATGAGTTTATCTTTTTGGGGATTCCAGACGGCAGTGTCGATTCCGTTGAGTATGCCCGAATAGTCGGCAGACCGGTAGCGCAGCACCCCGTCCAGCCGGAAGCCGTGGGCCTGGGTCTTGGTTTCCTCGGCATAGTTGGGCGAAACGGTGTTGAGCTTGTCCGCGCTGTACATTCCGGCTTTGAGGAAGTTCATCATGCTCCAGTCTTCAAAACCGGCGTTGTAAAAAACGTCCCAGCCAAGGCCGGTATAGTCGAAATTGTCCTTGTAGTAGATCCCCTGGTAGCCGAGGTTGTGGATGGTCAGCACGGAGACGGTGTTTTCAAAGCCGCCCAGGCTGCCTTTTACCCGCTCGGCAAATTTCAGGTAGACCGGGGCAAGGGCGGCCGGCCAGTCGTGGGCGTGGAGAACGTCGGGGAACCAGCGGATCTTTCTGCATAGCTGGAAGGCTGCGCGGCAGAAGAAGGTAAAACGCCGGGGGTTGTCGAGAAAGTCCGGCTCGGTGGGAGTTCCGTAGATGCCGTCCTTGCCGAAAAAGTTTTCGTGGTCGATAAAGTACACGGTTATGGGGTTCTTCTTTGACGACCCCGGCAGCTTTGCCGTATACACGGCGCTCCATTCCTCGCATCCGTAGCCGACGGGCACCCCCATCGCGCCGGGGAGCATTTCCAGGGAAGACCGGTCTACGGCGTAATAGCGGGGGATGACGATTCGAATTTCGTGGCCCAGCTTTGCCAGGCCGATAGACAGCGCCGAAACCATATCTGCAAGCCCGCCGGTTTTGGCGAAGGGTACTGCCTCGCTGGAGACCATAAGTATTTTCATCAGAAACCATCCGCCATCGCCAGGCCGCTTTTTTTGATAATCTCGAAACCCTTTTCGTTGTCCTCCAGCTTGAATATCACCACGGCCTTGCCCGCATTTCCCTCAAGCGACGCGTACAGATACTCGATGTTTATGCCGGATTTCTGAAACAGTTCCATAAGGGCGGCAAGGCTGCCGGGCCTGTCTTCTATTTCTACTGCGGCAACGTCGGTAAGGCGCGTGGTAAAGCCGGCCGCAGCGAGGGCGTTTACCGCATCGCCGGTTTTGTCGACGATAAGCCTGAGGATGCCAAAGTCTGCGGTGTCGGCGATGCTTATCGCCCGCAGATTCACCTCCGAAGCGGCAAGGGTGCGGGTAACTTCGCAGAGCCGCCCGGTGGTGTTTTCCAGGAAAACCGATATTTGCTGTATTCCCATTAAATGCTCCTCTTGTCGATAACCCGTTTTGCCTTGCCGACGGAGCGTTCGATGCTCTTCGGCTCCATAAGCTTGACCTTAAGGGCAATCTGGAGTTTTGACTTCATCACATGCTCGATTCGGGTTCGCAGGCTTTCCAGGCCCCGTACCTCGTCGGTGAAGAAATCCTTTTTAACTTCGACCTGCAGTTCCAGTTCGTCCAGATGATCCTCGCCGCGTGTCACGACGATAAGGTACTGCGGTTCGGTTCCTTCGATTTCGACAAGGGCGTGTTCGATCTGGCTGGGGAAGACGTTCACCCCCCGGATAATCAGCATGTCGTCGGTGCGGCCGAAGAGGCGGTGCATCCGCACGGTGCTGCGACCGCAGGGACAGTCTTCGCGGATAAGGTAGCTGATGTCCCGCGTCCGGTAGCGCAGAAGCGGCGTTCCCTCTTTGCCCAGCGTGGTAAAAACCAGCTCGCCCCGTTCGCCGTCGGGCAGCGGGATGCCGGTATCGGGATCGACTACTTCGGGGTAGAAGAGGTCTTCGTTGACGTGCAGGCCGTCTTGGGCTTCGCATTCAAATGAAACGCCCGGACCGATGATCTCGGTAAGGCCGTAGATGTCGTAGGCCTTCATTCCGTAGCGGGCTTCGATCTCGCGGCGCATGTTCTCGCTCCACGGCTCTGCACCGAAACAGCCCTTGTTAACCGGCAGCGCGCGAAGGTCTATTCCCGCCTCGGCTGCTTCCTCTGCCATGTACAGGGCGTAGGAAGGGGTGCAGGCCAGCATGGTGGAGCCGAAGTCCTGCATCACGGCAAGCTGCCGCCCGGTGTTGCCCGAAGACATGGGCAGCACCTTCGCGCCGATGTTCTGCGCCCCATAATGCGCCCCTGGACCGCCGGTAAACAGCCCGTAGCCGTAGCAGTTCTGCACGGTATCGTATTTGGTGCAGCCCGCTGCCGCCATCGTCCGGGACATCGCCTCCCGCCATATCCCAATGTCATGTACGGTGTATTCGTTAACGACAGGTTTGCCGGTAGTGCCGCTACTCATATGGACTTCCACAATCCGGTCTTCGGGACAGGCACGCAGGCCGTGGGGATAGTTATCTTTGAGGTCTTCCTTGGTGGTAAAGGGCAATTTTTGCATGTCCCCCAGCGAGTGAATGCCGGCGGGCGCAATACCCGCCGCATCCATCTTTGCCCGGTAAAAAGGGACCCTGGCGTACAGCCTTTCCACCAGATTTTTAAGTCCGGCAAGCTGCATTTTTTTTCTGGAATGTACGTCCATACATTCCAGTTCAGGATTGAAAATCACCGTTGTTCTTCCTAGAACCAGTTTACTCTCAATCCGTAACTCATTTTAAAAATAATTTCCGCATTTATGTCGGAAGACGCGAACCATAATTCAGGCTGGACATACAGGGTATACCGCCTGAATTTCGACCATTCGGGCTTAAAGAACTGGAAGTTGATGCTCGCCACATCAAACTGCGCGAGGATCGCCCCCATGTACAGCGGGTCGCGGCTTCGCGTTCCGCCGAACATCGCGTCATTCATGCCGAACCACGAAAAGTTTGCGCCCAGGGCAACGTTAACCGAATAGAACTCCCAGTCCGGCCCGAACAGATAGTCAAAGCGCATGTTGAAAATGTTCGCCAGCAGTTTTACGCCGATAACGTGTCCGACGTACCGCCCGCTGTCGGCGATTGCCGTCCGCTCGTCTGGCGGCGCAAGGCCGTACTGAACCTGGAAGCGCACGTTATCGTCGAAGAGGCTCAAGCCAAGCCCCACGTCGAAGTAGGTAGCGCCGAAGCCTTTAAAGTCAAAGTACATTCCCTGAATGGGGCCGGGTACCGAATACCAGAATTTGCCGAAGGGACGCAGCGCCATGTCGACATCGGCCAGCATAAAATTGTCGCTGGCGGTACCGTACACGAGGATGTTGTCGCGGTGCACGCTCTTTGCCGGCGGGCCGATGGTTGCCACCATCGGCGGCGTCGTGTCGATGTTCAATAAAATACGGCGCACAGCCACCTCGCCGTTGCCGAATCTCGCACGGATAACGACCGGCTGGGGGCCGGTGGGCAAAAGGCCGGTTTCCAGGCGGAACTTCCATTCGTTGGCGCCGGGCTTCTTGGTTTTCTTAAACGTGCGGCCGTTGTCGTAACTTATTTCGACACGGGTCAGATTCATGTCCGTCCTCTGCTGACGGCTCAGCCTGGTTTCAAAAAGCGGCGCAGCAACCCATGCCCGGCCATGCATCCACGGACGCCTGGTAATGGCATCTCCGTCCTGATGGCTGTCGACCATGAGCACCGGCCCATAGGGGCTGTAATACACCGTATGGACGGGGCTGTTGATCTGCCTGCCCGTCGCCGAATTGTAATACGCGTAGATTTTGTACGGCTTTTCGGAAGTAAGCATCTCCTCGGGGATCTGGTAGCTGAACACCCCGTAGCGGTCAACCGCCGTAAGGCCCAGTGGGCTGTTGTCCATCATGAGCATTACGTTTTCCGGCAGCGCCGTTCCGGTGATGACGCCCACCACGTTAACAGGCCCGGTGATAAATTCGCCGGGAAGGGGATTGAATATCGCTATCTGCGCGGATTCGTCGTGGGCGTCGTAGACAATGTTGCGCGTAAGAATCATCTCGTTGTCGGCAAGATCAGTGGCGATGACCCGGACGATGTAATCGCCCAGGGGGAATCCGTCGAGGCTCATCGTTTCGAAAACGACCAGTTCCGCAGGAATCTCAAAACTCCGCTGGTAGTCGGGATTTTCCGCGCTGATGATCTGGAAGACCAGGCTCTTCATGCCGATGTTGTCCGACACCCTGCCGGCCAGGTGCAGTTCCGTTCCCACATGCTGACCGTTTTCCGGAGAACTAAGGTACAGTTCCGGCGGGGTGTTGTCGATGTTGATCATCGCGTTGGAATGGGTAACAATGCCGTACCGGTCCGATGTCCGCACCAGCGCCGAATAGATGCCGTCGGTATAGATCGCCGTGTTCAGGGCGATTTCCCAATGGTCGTTTTCGTGCAATACCACATCCTGCCAGGTGCTGCCCCCATCCATTGAAAGCGAAACGCCTTCAATGCCGTTGGCATCGCTGGAAAAACCCTGCACAAGGATCGCGCCGGAGTTGTACCGGGTGATAACGGGGTACATGATTCTCGATTCCGGCGCGGCGGTACTGACCTTAATCGTCCGTGAAACAGTCTCGCTCCGCCTGCCGGAATGATCGGCGGCGTACACTTCAAGCACGTATTCGCCGTCGGTAATCATTGTGAAATCGACGGGGACGGTATACCCCCGATCGGTATTGACGCGGTTGAATGGAACGTCGGGATTTTCAAGATATTCTTCAGCTTTTTCCCGGGCGTACCTCCCTGCCGGCCCGTGCGAAATGGATTCCATGTCCGGGCCGAGGAACCTCCAGAATACGGCGCTGATGCCGCCCCCGCCTCCGGCCAAACCGGAAATGGTGAAAGGCGCGGTGATAATTTCATCTTCGGCGGGCGTGTTAAGGATTATCGACGGAATCATCGGGCTGCCGGCAATTTCCCCGACCAAAAACATGAAGGGCCTGGTTGTGGAAGTGCCGGTGGTATTCGTCGCACGAATATAGAAAACGTGGGGTCCTGCCGCCATGTTTTTGGTATTAACGCGGACGGTAAAACTCTTGCCGTTGTGGCCGTGGCGGCTTCCCGACAGCCGTTTAAAGTTAACGCCGTCTTCCGAATATTCGAGGCTTTCGATGCCGTTATCGTCGGTGGCCAATCCCTTTATCGTGACCGAACCGGCGACAAGATCGCCGATGTTATGCGTCACCAGCTCGATGGCCGGAGGGGTTTTGTCCAGAATAAAGTGTATGCGCGAAGCAGGGCCGGGAACGTCTTTTTCGTCAAAAGCCTGGAACGTGAACGTATGCCTCCCGTCCTCTACCTCGGAAAAGTCGAACAGCTTGTTCCAGTACGCGGCGCCGCTTGCCTGCTCCCACTCGCCATGGTCCAGCTGTATCATCACCTTCGAAACGCCGAAGCGGCCGGATGCGTATCCCATGATGTCGATGTTGTCGCGGAGGATCGTGCCGTTCTGGGGGTACACCACCGTCGTAACGGCAAGGCCGGCGTTGTGGTTGACATATACGTTGGTCGGGCCGGAAACGGACTGGTTTCCCGCCCGGTCGCGGGCCCAAACAATGTAGTTGTATTTGCCCTTCCTCTTGGGGGTGATGTCGTAATCGTTCTGCCATATCTCGCCGCCTTCGGCGGTAGCCTTGTCCCAGTGCTTTTGCGGGGCGGCCCACAGCGAAGGGCCGATAACGGCAAACAGAACCAGAGAAAAGGCAAAGCGGCGGCAGCGGCTGTTATTCAAAATTGTCTTCATGGTTAACCTCATTGCTTTCCTCCTAATTAGAACAAGCTGGCGCGGAAGCCAAAGCCGATGGTAAACCGGTAACGCCATGCTTTGGTGTCGTTACTCGTATCTACGTCCGACGGGGCAAACCATAGCCCTGGTTCCGTGTACAGCGAGAGGGATTTAAAGTACTTCCATTTGGGGAAGAAGAAGCCCATATCGGCTTTTATTATCTCCCACTGGCCGAGAAGCTGCCCCATAACCAGGGGTGTTTCGTCTTCTTCCATCATGAAGTAGAGGAACTGCGCGCCTATGACCAGGCTGGTCCTCCAGAATTCCCAGTCCAGGCCGAGATATTGCGACATGTTCTGGTTGAACACGTTGGCGAGTATCTTTCCGCCAAAGGCCCAGCCGCCGTAGCGGCTGTTGTCCGCGCCCCGTGCCGCAACTGCCTGTACTTTAACGTTGTCGTCAAAGAACGTCAGCCCCAGGCCGGTCGCCCACTGGACGCCGCCGAGGACGCTGCCGTCGATGTACAGGCCCTGGATAAAGCCCGGCACCGCATAGCCGATCTTGTCGCCGGGCCGCAGGCTTACTTCAACAACGTCCATATCGTAATCGTCAAACGTCGAACCGTAAATTAATATCGAGTTGCGGTGCGTTGAGTTTTCCACCGGACCGATGGTGTTAACAAACGGAGGCGTTACGTCTACGGTAAGCAGAATGCGGCGAACCGCCACGCTGCCGTTTTCGAAGGTCGCCCTGACGATAATCGGCAGGTTGCCCGCAGGAAGCATACTGGTTTCCAGGCGGTACCTCCAGTTCTCCTTGCCTTTGGCACGGGTAAAAGTACGTCCGTTGTCAAAACTCAGTTCCACCCTCTTAACGCCCCTGGCGGCTTTTGCCTGCCGCTGGGTAAGGTCGGGATCGTCGGGCCCGACAATGTACGCCTTCCCGGTAATCCAGGGACGCTTGGTAACAATGTCGCCGTCCCTGTGGCTGTCCACGACAAGCACCGGCCCGTATTCGCTTACCCTGACCAGGCTGTCGTAAGAGACTATCCGGTCGCCGTCCGGCGTCTGGAAGGCGGCAGAGAAAATCACCGGTTCTCCCGTCCAGGCAATGTCCTTGGGCATATCAAAGCGGAAAACGCCGTAGCGGTTAACATCGACGTCGGCAAAGCTCCGGTGGTTCATCATCAGCGTAACCGTTTCGGGGACCACCGCGCCGGTGATCCTGCCGGAAACGGTGACCGGCCCGGAATGGTCGATGCCGGGCAGGGGGTTGATGATCGCCACTTCGGAAGCGGCGCGGGCCTTTATCAGGGTAAGGTTCCTGTTAACCGTCACCTCGTTGCCCGCGTAGTCGAAAGCGGTTACCTTAAGGGTATAGTCGTCGTCGGGGAAACCGGAAACGTCTATCGTTTCCATGATGACAAAGGTTTCCGGCAGCTCGTAGGACACCTGCACGGAAGGATCGTGGGTGTTCACCAGCTGAATCGAAACGCCGCCCAGGCCGATGTTGTCGTAGACCTGCCCGGTAATGGTAAGCGTCTCGCCGACCTTGTCGCCGTTGCCCGGAGAGCCCAGATCGATTGTCGGCGGCGTGTTGTCCAGGTTGATAATGGCGGCGGTGTAGGAATCGATTCCATAGCTGTCAACGGCGCGGATGAGCATCGAGTAGATTCCGTCGGAATATGCCTGCGTGTTCAGGTTGACGCCCCAGGTAACATTGCCCGTATAGTCGTCGGCCCGGCCCGAAGCGAAATCGGCCCGCTGATAGCTAACGCCGTTGTCCATCGAAAACAGCATTTCTTTAAGGCCGTTGCGGTCAAAAGCCGTACCCCGGATGGCGAGGTTCTGGCGGCTCCAGTCGGTCATTACCGGATCGGTGATCGTTATTTCGGGAGCGGTCGTCGAAACCCTGAAAACCCTCGTTGTAACCTCGCCCTGTATGCCGTAAATGTCCTCGGAGAAAATCTCCAGGATGTTTATTCCGTCGCGCACATCGAGGAGGCCCATGGGAATCTGGTAATTCTGCGTTGTTTCTATTTTGTCAAACTCAATGTCCGACCTTCGGTAATCCATGGTAATCTCGGCGGAATCCCATGGGTTCATCGGGGTAAGGATGCGGTAGTAAATCGCCTCGATGCCGACGTCGCTGTAGGCAAGGCCGTCGATAACAAATTCGCCGGTTATCAGCTCGTCGTCCAGCGGGGCGTTGAGGATCAGTTTCGGGAGCGCGTCCGAATTGTCAAATTCAAAATCGGGGGTTGCCTCGATGACGTTTCCGGCGCGGTCGGTTACCCGTATCGTCAGCACCTGGCGATCGGCATTCAGGGCGGTAAAATCAAAGAAGCCCTGGAACCACGCCTTGTGGTATTTTGGGGTAAAGTCCATGTCGATAAATTCCGAGCCGTCGGTCGAATAGCTGATCTTGGCAAGCGGCACGACATAGTCGACGATGCCGGACGCGGTGGTGGCCCGCTGCACGATGCCGAAGCGGCGGTCGGGCGTAAGGAACCTCATCTCCGGTTTGGTGACATATTTATTCACCGGCGAGTACAGCGGCTGGTCGGGCACGCCGCCTCGCGTGGTGCGGAATTCTATCGGCACGGGGCCTTCCCTCTGATCGGCAAGGCTGACGGTCAAGCTGAAGTCGCCCCTGTTGTTCAGGTTGACCTGCTTCCAGGAGTCGTTCCAGTTCATGCGGTATTCAAGAATATTGCCGGCGGAGAAGTTTTCGACATAGCCCCGGTAGGTAACCGAATCGCTGCGCCAGGGGATCATGTAGTCGCCGTAATCGTTCCAGTACTCCGGCTCGTCGATGGTCACCGGCGATTCAATCAGCCGGAAGCCGTCCGGCGGGGATGCCTTGTTAATCCTCAGGGTGATGACGGCGTTCCCCATACTGGTCGCCTCGTCTTCCGATACGGCGTAGAGCCGCAGGTTGTTCCTGCCCACGGGAATAAATTCCGGCGGAATGCGGAAACTCGGCGCGGCTTCGATATTTTCGATAAAGAAATCGGCGTTGTCGGTGAAGATCGATCTGGGAATAAAGCCGTCGGCGATCCTGCCATATATCGCCTGGTCGTGGGCAAGCTGCATTACGCCAAGGCCGCCGGGCCTCGACGGATAGTCGATCTCGATGGTCGGCGTCCGGTACCGGCGGGTGTCCTGGAAGCGCTGCGAAACTACGGTGGTGTTGCCGCTGCGGTCGACGGCGGTAATGCGGAAGGGAATGGCCCGGTTATTGGCCAGCGAAATGTTGATTACCACCGACCAGAACGGATCGCCGGGCCGCAGGGGAATTTCCACCCGCTCGCCTTCCCAGTCGTAGTAAAACCTGGACAGGCCGACGCCGCTTAGCACCCGCCCGGTAATCTGGGTGGGCCCGAATGCGGTCTCATTCGTCTCAGGGGAAAGTATCTCGATTATCGGCGGTTCGTTGTTTACGAAAAACAGGATCGGCTTGGTTTCGGTATAGCCGGTGCAGTTGACGGCGCGGACAAAGTAGACCAGCGGGCCGTCCTCGTGCCGCTTGGTCGGTATGGAAAACTGGAAGTACCTGGAATGTTCGCCCCGTTTGCCGGCGGTGGTCCTCATGTTGGTAAAGGTCTGGCCGCCGTCCCTTGAAAGAGAGACGGACTGTATTCCGTTAACATCGGTGACCTTTGCTTTGACTTTGACGTTGCCGGATATCAGGTCTCCAACTTCGCGGTCGACAAGCTCGACCAACGGCGGGGTGTTGTCAAGGATAAAGTCCAGCCGGAACTCGTCCCCTTCAAGATCGCTCTGGTCCTCGGCTTTGACGTAGACCGTATGCCTTCCTTCGGGAACTTCATCCTGGGAGATACGGAGAGTCCAGAATTCTTTGCCTTCTATCGGCCGGTACTCTTCGTCGTCCATTCTGAAGTACAGCTGCTTCATCCCGTAGCGCGCCGTAGCAACGCCGACGAAGATCAAATCGCCGCGAACCACCTGGCCCTGCTCGGGGTATATGATATTCACCTCGGGGAGGCCGGCTTTGGGATCAACCCGGACGTTAAATGGACCGGAGACTCCGACATTGCCCGCAGCGTCCCTGGAACTTACAATGAAGTTGTAAGTCCCGGGCTTCATGTGGGAGACATCGAATTCCTTCTGCCAGATATCAATACCGTCGGCAGGCTCCGTGATAATCTGCCGGCCGCCAGCGGCGAACGCGGCATAGGGCAGGAAAAAAACCAGCCCCATCGCCATGAACCTAAGAATCCTGCGCATCGTCTGCTCCTTGCCAAATATATGAACTTCTCAGCCATGCCATTTGGCTGGCCCACGAAACGGTGTTATACGCTGTCCCCTGCGGGTGGGCGGGAATCCACTCCAGGGCGTTTGCTACTGTGGTCTGGGTCCTCGCATCCCGCAGCCACCGCTCGACGGCGGCGAGGTTTTCCAACTGTTTTTCGCTGCCCTGGGCCTTTGCCCACAGTACTTCTGCCTGTATCCCGTAGCGATCCCAGCCGGGCGGTTCGGGAAAACGGGTGGCATCGAGGAGGCCGGCCCGGTAGGGGGGCAGCGATCGGGCCTGGCTTAGGGGGGCGTAGAGGCAGGCGGCCTCGGACCGGAACAGCAGGGGCCAGGTTTGAATCCACGAATAGGAAAAAGCCCCGCTCTGGAAGGGGTATTCCCTAACGAGGAGCCGGGTTTTTTCCTCCCATACCTCAGCGCCCCCGGTAAAAACACCGGGCCTTTCCTGCATAAGCTGGCAGAGCCATGCCTGGATCGCGTCCTGATCAGACCCGGCGAGGAGGATGCTGCCCCGTTCGTTGGTATTGTCCAGAAACGACCTGCCCGGTTCGGGATCCTGGTGCTTGCGGAACACCATCCATGGGTCAAGGGCAAGGGCGAACCAGTCTTCGCGCTGCCTTGTGCGGGCAAGCTCGGGAAATAATGCAACGGGAACGCCGTCCAGGCGCTCCCCTTCCGGGCCGCTGCGGGTAATGATGAAGCCAAAACGTTTTGGGGGAAAGGGTGCGCCGGCCGGCCTTGCGATGACTTCGTTTCGGGCAAACCTGGGCAAGGGCGGCGGGTTATCGTTGAGTATCCTGTTCCATGCGGCCGAATAGCCCTCGTCCACATACCACAATAGTTTCGGGCGGTTAATAACAGACAAAAGGATGATGATAATGGCAAGGCCAAGAGAAGCTGAGGCGATAATAATGATGCGCTTCAAACCTTTTCTCGTTAGGCCTTTCGAAGCGTTATTTTTTCTTCGGGCCTTTACCGGCCTTTTACCCATCGAGCCACCCTCTTTGTCCTAACATTTCTATATAATACCACATTTTTCCATAAAATCAAGTAATAATCAAGAGAAAAAAACAGAAAAGAAACGGGGTGGGGGGGAGTGGGGAGTGGGGACTGGGGACTGGGGAATAGGGAGTGGGAAGTGGGGACTAAACTTGACCCACAGTTGCTCGGTAAAAGCCCCGGCAGGGCGGGCGCGCGGGGGTGGCGAAAATTTCTGGGCCTCTCCGCCGGAGGAGACGAGCGAAAAAATTTAAAAACTAGGGTACAGAAAATGCCTGACCATTTAATGAGCTAATATTACGATAGTTACTCTCAATAAGAGCATAAAATGGTCAGGTGGCTCCGCAGGCGGACTCCCCCAGATTTCGCCACCCCCGCGCGCCCGCCCCGCCGGGGTTTGTGCAAATAAATTGTGGGTCAAGTTTAGGAGTGGGGAGTGGGCTCGAGGGGGATAGCCTTTTGCCCAGCTCCTCATTTCTCATTTCTCATTACTCATTTTAATAGTCTTTCCACTCGGGTTTGTAGAAGTACGCGAGGCGATAGCGGTCGCTGGCGTATCCGATGACGGCATCCCAGCCGGGGCCTTCGTCCCAGATTGCCTGGTTCGACGGGATCAGGCCGCTGCGGTAATTTGCCCTATCGGTCGGAGGCCATACTTCAATGCTCAGGCGGTCGTCGCTGACCGCATAGTCCGACGGCAGGCTTACCGCCTCCCAGCCGTAGCTGTTGTTGCCCGCCGTATTTTCGCCGGCCACGTTCCGATCAAACCAGCGATCGTTCCCGCTTACAATATCGCTCCGGTACGCCATGCGCGCTCCGTCATAGCTGCCGATGCTGGAGCTGCCGTATACAATCCAGGGATTGCCGTCGTTGTCCACCGAAACATTCGTCCATGTGCCGCCCTTTACCACGGTATCCACCGTATAGACGGTAAACGCCACATCCCTTGAAGCGGCATATGCGTACATCATGGCGTTTTTGTTGGTGTTTCTGAAGGCCAGGTGTATCCCGTTGTCCTTGTCTACCTTGATGCTTACGTCCCTGCCCGATCCGCTATGGAACGGGCTGCCTGGGGGCACCACATAGTTTTTGGACCATCCCTGCCTGATAATGGTATAGGGGCCGCTGGAAACGGTCGGATTATAGTTGCTGGTGCCGGTCGCGTTGGTAGCCAGCTTGAATTGGCTGCCGCTGACCCATGTTACCCTTCGCTCGGTATTATTCGCATACACCCTGTCGCCCACGTTCAGCCTGTGCCCGGCATAAACAAACGGGCGCGAATTGCCGCTGCCGCCGGCAACGGCGGTGCCTGACACCGGGGCGATAAATTCAAGGGTTAACGCAAGCCGCAGGGAATCGTTCTGGACATCGTAGTAGGCGATCAGCGGGCCTATGCTGTCATAGTCGATGGCGCTGTACAAGCCGGCGTCGTTTGAATCAGGAATAACGCTGTCATAGGAAGCATTGCTGCTGATGCTGGCGCCGTCGATGAAATACGTCGCCGTTGTGCCTCCCCTTGTTCCGAACCGCAGCGAGGAAGTGTACGCGTCGTACGTGGTAACATGGCTCTGGCCTCCGGTTCTGACGACGCGGTTATTCGTATAACGCTTGGTGGGACCATTGGAATTGACAAAGGTATAGTTGGTGCCAAAATTGGCGCCGTGCCGCACCCTGAAATTGGGAGAGCCGTCCGCTTCGTAGTTATGCACCATCGCGCCATTTGCGACAGCCCCGTTGTAGAAGGAAACGTCCGTCCCCATGTACGGTTCGATCGGGACGCCGCTGAATATGGCGGTGCCTGTTCTTCCCGCGCCCCGGACATAGTACATGTTCGCCGCCCCGTACACTGCCCACACCCCGGTAAGGCGGCCGAGGTTGGCAACCGATGCGTATTCGAGCGCCATCGCCGGCGTTGACAGCCCGTAGCCGTTCGCCCCTCCCAGCGTGGAGATCGCGCTGCCAAAGAACGTGGTATGCGCGCCGTCCTGGTGGCGGGATCGCCAGATATGGGCATACGGCCGGTTGATCCACAAATCCGCGCCTTCGGCGTTGTCTTCCCTGTTCCACGACTGGTCAAAATTGCTGCCGTGGTTCAGCGCTTCCTGCGTGCCGTTGACCTTGAGGATAATTTTACCGCTGTGGGTACTGTTATCGTCGGTGTAGCTTGATGTCTGCTGCATTTCCGGAACGTTAAAGACTACGCGGTTTTTGTTATGTGACATTATGGGAAGGTTAAAAACGTCCGCAAGCGCATTGCCGCCGTACTGCAGTGCCAGGGTATTGCCGCTTCCCGCGAGGTTGTAGCCGAGAAGCGCTATGTCCTGTTCGCCTTCGTAAAAGCTGTACCAGCCCTGCCGCGAACGCACCGTGGCGTATTTGCCCTGGCGCTCAAAACCGGTAACGTAGGGAACGATGTCGGCGCGCAGCGTGGTTTTGAAAACTTCGGTTACATAGTTGTCTGTGCTAACCGCCGCGCTGGACTGTCCGGTTCCGCTGTCGCCAAGATGGTCTATCGCCGCGACCCATATTCCAACGTCGCCAACCGGCTCTCCCGCCGGATTTGGCCTGGCTTCGGTGTCCCAAACGTATGACCACTCGACGGTGTGGCCGTCCCTCCAGTGGAATTCCTGATATACGTTGGCGTTCACGCCCGGCGCCGGCTGCAAAGTGTAGTAGTTGGGATTGGTCGCGGCAGTCCCGCTCGTGTCCAGTTTGAGAATAGCCAAACTCCCGCCAAGCGCCGGATCGTACAGGTTGGCATCCGGCGCGCTGTCGGCGCTGATGCTGATCCGTATCTCGCGGATAAGCTGGTCGTCATGGGCGTGACCGCGGAGTATTACCCTGCCAGAAACCATATCCCGCGTTATCGATGACCCGTCCCGCATCGCGTTTTCCGGATCGTCGCCCGGAGTAAAGCCGTTGGCAGAATAGGCAATGTAGCCGCTGCCGGTTTTTACCCATGGGTACAGGGGATTCGGGCCCGCCGTGCCGGTCGCGTAAGTCTTCGGCTCGATGTGGCCGGAGGGCATCAGTTCGACATCGGCGTTATTCGTATCGTTGTACAGGCCGCCCCTCAGGATGTTCTCGCCGATGCCCCTGGGATCAAGGGCGCGGCGGATTGTGGCGGCAAGGTTGCCCTGCGTCGAGTTGTTGTTGACGGCGAGCGTCTCGGTGTAGGGGTTCAGATCGTACAATCTTACAGTTGGTTCAATTGTATCTTCCAGATACACGTTCATGCCGACGACCAGCGCGTCGTATAACTGATCGTTCTCCTCGGCCTGGGACGATGTATCAACGCTGTCCCATACCTTTATAAGGAAGAACGCCGTTGCCGCCTCATTGGAAACGGCATCGGGGCGGCTGCCGTCGGCCTGCGCTATCTTGCCCGCGCCAAAGTACCCGCTGCCCCTGAAGTTAAAGCCGTCGCCGGATTCCGCGCCGTCGGGCGGGGAGGCGTCGTTGGGCAGCACGGGA
>WRJO01000049.1 GCA_009778545.1 Treponema sp.
CCAGTTAAAATTAAGCGAAAGGGGCGTAATGGATGCGCCGAAATCGAGCCGGATGCCGCTCAGGACATCGTCAATGTTAAAAACAGCCGTTTCTTTTAGAATATCCATTGCCGCGACAACATCGTTTGATACGTTTACGTTTGTGTTAAGAAGGCTTAATTCAAACGTGCGGTTTTTTATGCCGGTTTTTTTCCTTTTGACAAGTAGGGGTGGACTTTCCTGCGGCTGCACCTGCGTTTCAACCGGCTCTTCGTCTTCGTAATCATCGTCGTCGTCGCCCCGCGCCCAGGCGGAAAGGGAGAGCAGCAGCATAAGCAGAACTAGAATAATTTTTTTCATCGATAATTTCATTAACGATCTCACCATTTAACACCCAGGTCATCTTCCAAATGGGCCGTATAGCTGCCGCTGGCCGTAATGGTGATCGTTGTTGGCATGAATTCTCTGGGAATCTTTATTGTCGAATCCTCCCGAAATTCGATTTCTATGTTTGGAATGATAAGTTTGCTCCTGATTATATCCCAGTCTCTGCTTTTCATAACGACCTGGATGCTTTTGCCGCTGTCCAACGAAAGGCCTTCACGGAACAGAATTTTGGGCGGTATATAATAGGGGTCATCAAGGTCTGGTTCTTCAAAACGGTCGGCATCTATATGCAGGACAGCCCCACGGAAAAGCGCCTCGTGAAAGTCGATTCTGAGACTTAGCGATTTTACGTTAACGTTGGTGAAAACAGAATCTTCGTCCAGGCTATTCCTGCCAAAAAGGTCTTTGCCTTCGTCTCCGAAAACATCTTGGGGAACAATAAACTTGCCGCCCTTTTTCACCGCCAATTCCAGAGGAACCATCATCACGAACAATATTGAAAGATTATCTTCGTCATCTGCGTCAAATTCAAACATCCCAGGTGTAACGGTTATAACATCCATATCAAGTTCGTATGTAAAGCGGAGGTTCCGTGGAAAGGCAGAAATCGCGTCGACAAGAAGGTCGCTATTCAGAACCATTCCTTCATCCGGCTCACCAGGCATTTCAGTACCTTCATAGATATATTGGCCCTTTTCATTTTTTCCTGGCAGCAATTCTGATTTAGCAGACAGGTCAGTCATCCTGATCGTATCATCGTAAAATAAATCACTAATAATATTATTTTCATCGTCTTTGTCCTCCCATTCCGCGCCGAAATTCAGTTTCGGCTGCAATGCGTCAATCAGCTGTTTTGGGCCGGTAAAAAACAATTTTGCCTGAATTTTACTGCTCAGGCTAATGTCGCTCATGTATTTGCCCGCATTATCGTCCAGATCAACTCCCTTTTTTTCTCTTTCGGGGAATGTTCCCGAAAGCTCATCGGGGTTTATCCCCGCCGTCGATAACGCTTTTTTAAGGTCAATCCTCGCTTTTTCCCAGGTAAAATCAATTTTGGGTTTCGCAAACAGTTTCAATGTATCTCCGCCGGATACAGGGCCAATTTCCATATATTTCTTGGTGCCATATGCAGGACCATTTATTACCGGACTAAATTGCGTTTTTACCGTTATTGTCTTGGGAATGGGATCAAGTGTTACATCCTTGCTTGAAATTAGAAACACATTGGGATCCGGCAAGAGGGGATCTTTGGTGCTAACCGGATAGGAGGTGCCGTCAAATTCAAGAGGTATGCAAGTAATACCCATAGCAAGCCTGTTCTGTAATGCTTCCGGTAATCCGCATTCGCCGGGCAAAAGCGGAAGCGCTTCGGACGCATGTTCTGCGAGAACGTTAAAATCGAGCCCTACGGCAATATCGCTGAATTTAATAAATTCAATAAATTCGGTGATATTTTTATCTCCGCCCAATTCTTCAAAATTGATTGTAAATTCGTTTTCCTTGAATAAATCGCCGATTTTTTCATTCAGTTCCCAGCGAACCGTTTTCAGTTCACTAATTGTCAGTGCCATTTCCAGCGTTACAGGCAGGTTTTTTTCATCGTTTAAAATTTCAAAATCTGCCCCCCCGTTAATCGTACTAATTCTGATCTGGCTGTGATTTTCAGCTGGGTTTTTAATAATACGCACAGTATTTCCGTTTATTTGTTTTCCTCCCACTCCCCCCAGGTTTATATCTGTACCTTCATTATTTGAGCCTGAGATTTTCCAAGGCTCTCCATTCCCATCCGATAATCCTTTAAAGTCTGTATCGATCGGATCCTGAATAATAAAAATTTCATATGTTATGGTCAGGCCTTCGCAATACGTTCCATAAGGCGGAATAAGAGGTTTCTGGGGCAGACCAATATTGATAGACAGCTTTCCTTCTCCGATGTCGGCGTTGAGAAATTCTTCCGGAACAGTGCCCAGATCCAATGCGCTTTCGATCTTATTCAACAATGCTCCACCATTTAAAACAAAATCTTCAGTCAGATTTAGGCCCTTTATCCCTTGCATGGAAAAGCCCGATATTTTTGGTTGTATGCTGAAGTTAAAAGAATAATCATATTCTGACCCGTTATATTCGAATGTTATTGCCCCAATTTTAAATTGGGGCATATCATTTTTATCTAGTTCATCACCCTGATTGAGACTTACTTCATATTTGTCAGATCTGTTGGATGAATTCAAGGTTATTTTACTTGATACAGGCGGAATGCCAATGGGCCCTTCTTCAGTCTCTAAGGAAATTCCATCTATAGTAATTTCTACATCACTCAGATCGGCATCAACCGGAGTTAAACTAAATAGCAACGCTATTTTTCCTTCTTTTACAACCACCGTTGAAAAATCGCATGATCCTACTTTTGGGCCGTTTGATTCGAACGACATAAAACCGGGTAATGTTGGTACATCTATTGTATCATCAGGTTTAACTAATAGGTAGGTTACTGGAATTGAGATAACTTCAGCAGGAAAATTATTTAATGTATCTTCAATATCATCGAACAAGTCCTTCATTTCAATCGACACGGTTTCGTTTATTGAAGGAGGCGCTATTGTCGGCATTTCTATCGGGTCGGATTTCATCGAAGTGAAACTTCCTGGCTGAATGTCATCCATCTTTGCCATTTGTTCATTCATTTTGTCAAGATAATCGCCGGGATCCATCAGTTCCATCAGATTCATGTTTACCGCGACAAGAAAAGCCTGTGCGTCGGTATAATCTACCATGTCGTATATTTCCAGCTCTCCATCGAAGTCCTTCAGCGAATCTTCGAGCAAATCCGCAAGCATGGCGGCGACATCAAATTCCCCTATTCTAACCGGTACGCTCAATTTGAATTTGTCGGTTTTTATTTCAATGGAAGTGGGCCAGGAGCAGGCGTGAGCAATGAAGGCGGCAATCAGCGCGACGGCAAGAAAAGCAGGTTTTTTCCCCATGGTATTCCTCTGTAATACCAATATATCATACAGAGGGCTAATAATCAATAAGCGTTACTTTGGTGGCGCGGAAACAGGGCGTTTCAAAGCGTTTGCTGCGCTCCTCGTCTTCCTCGACCATGTATTTTACCTTCATTCCGGGCTTTAAATCGGAAAAATCGCAGTTTGTCAGCCGTGAGTAGTGAAAGAATATGTTGTTTTTCTCGTCGTTTCGGATGAAGCCGTATCCGTTTGGGTTGATGAGCATAATCGTGGAGCAAAATTCTTCCGCCGGTTCCGCCTCTTGCAGGGCGGCGGAGCTTGCCGACCCGGCAGCAGGGTTGAAATTAAAGATAAATTCCTGGGGTTTTTCCGGCACGAACAGGTCTTTGATGTAGTCGCTGTTGTTCTGGTCGATCTTCAGGTTCATCTGCACGGGGAAAAATACCTCGGAAAGAAGCTGCCGCGAAGTCTTGGTTTCTACGACGTCGCCGCTTTCGTTGTGGTAGGAAAAATCCCAGCAGATCAGCATTACCTGGGTGCCAAGGGTGTGCAGCTTGCGGACAAGGGGGACATAATCGCCGTCGCCGGCTATCAGCACGAGGATGTCAAAGTGCTTGTAGATGGCAAGCTCGTACGCTTCCAGGGCCAGCCAGACATCAATGCCCTTTTCCTGTCCGGCGCTTCCCTCCCCGGCGTAGCGCAGCGGCAGGTAATGGCTCACGATGTTTTCCCGCATCAGAATGTCCTCAAAAACCCGCTCGCTCTGTACCTTTTCCCCCATGTCTTTTGCAAGGCTTCTTCCTTTAAAGTAATGGGCATCGATTATCTGGCATTTGCGGATGTCCATGTCGATAAGGCTTGCCACTTCGTTTCTGATAAACTCGTGCAGGCCGCTGATGCTTATCCTCGATTTTTTTTCGTGTTCGTACTTGTAATAGTTGCTTACCTTATAAAAATAATAACCATCGTAAAATATTCCAATTCTCAGTACATCTAATAATTTTTTATCCATGTGGCATCCTCTATAGGTACCAGTATATTCGATATTTCAATTAACGTCTATAGCCGGTACACACTATCGCAATATTGTATAGTGTGCTACAATATCCGGTAAAGACTATCCAGGAAGGAGCGCTTTATGAAAGACGATTCTGTAACATGGGACAACATCTATTCGGTGGGCTTTGAACCCATTGATAACCAGCACAAGGAGCTTGTAAAGATAATTAATGAGCTTTTTGATCTCTGTAAAAAGGGAGATGCCGTAGAGGACAGCGCCGTTTTAAAGATGATTGACAAGGCTACGGACTACGCCGGCGTGCACTTCGCCGATGAGATGAACTTCATGCGCAAGGCGGGTTACCCGAAAATCAAGGAGCACAGGCAGTTGCACGACGATTTCATTGAGACGCTGCTCAAGTCGATTCAGGAATATAAGGCGGGAAAAGCCGTTCCCATCGAACTTGCCCGGTTCCTTAAAAACTGGCTTTTTACCCACATTGCGGAACAGGACAAGCAGTACTCGCCGTATGTAGCAAAGTTGTAGTGGCGGCAGTCACCTTGCGATTGTCGAAGCGGCAATTTTCAAGCAGGTGACGGTCACCCGTCCAGCAGCTTTTCCAGCGCCATGATGATTTCCAGGCTGTCCCATTCAACCGCCCCGACCATCCGGGCCACGATAAGCCCGCGCCGGTCGATGATGTACGTGGTGGGGATGGCCTGTACGCCGTACTGGCCCGAAACAAGCCCCGTCCTGTCGAGTGCGACGGGAAAACCAAGGCCGTTGTCCCGCATGAAAGCCGAAGCCTGCTCCGCCGTTTCACCCCCGTTAACGGCAAGCATTGCCAGGCCCTTCCCCTTTAGCCCCTGGTAGAGCCGCTCCATCGACGGCATTTCCATGCGGCAGGGCGGGCACCATGTAGCCCAGAAATTTAAAAATACCACGCTTCCCGTTAAATCGGACAGCGTT
This sequence comes from Treponema sp., assembly GCA_009778545.1. Classification (GTDB taxonomy): domain Bacteria; phylum Spirochaetota; class Spirochaetia; order Treponematales; family Breznakiellaceae; genus WQXQ01. The sequence goes on from WRJO01000049.1 coordinate 5,302, forward strand.
TGCATTGTCCCGTCCAGAAGGGGAAGGGAAAAGTCGATGGGGTCTATGCCCTCGCTGGCAGCCTGAAGGCCGGCGGCGGTTAATGCCTTTATCGTATCCGCCGGAATTGCCCTGTCGGCGGCGCTTCCCTCCCTGCCGCCTGCCGCCGGTATGCGCGCAAGAGGGGCGCCCGGCATCGGCGAATCAACGCCGCTTACATTCGCCTGCCAGCCGGCGGTAACGGCGCTGAGTTTCTGGTACTGGCCGGTGACGATTAACACCCCCATTGCAACTAACAGTACGCCGCTGGCCTTGCGGATAAGGGGCAGGCGGCTTTTCAGTTTTGCCGACGCTTTCATAAAGGCGCTGAAAAAAACCGACGCCAGCAAAAAGGGCAGGCCCAGCCCGGCCGAGTAACAGGCAAGGTACAGCGCCGCCCTGGGGATGCCCCCGCTTTGTGAAGCGAGAAGCAGCACGCCCGCCAGCGCCGGTCCCACGCAGGGCGTCCAGCCAGCCCCGAAAGCCGCCCCCGTCACAAACGCCCCGATGATCCCCCGCTGCCGCCTGGCAAAATGAAAACGCTTTTCGTAATTCAAAAATGCGAGAAAGTCAAAAATGATATTCAGGCCCAGGACGATAACCGCCGCCCCGGCAATCCAGTTGATCCAGCGAAAGGCATTGCCTAAAAAACGGAAGGTCGCCGAAAAGACAATGCTCAGTGCGATAAAAACGGCGCTGAATCCCAGGATAAAACTCACTGTCCCCGCAATCACCTTTGGCTTCCATTCGCTTCCCGCCGCCTCTGCGGGAGACGACGTCCCCCCGACGATGCAGAGGTACGAGGGGATCAGCGGCAGTACGCAGGGAGAGAGGAACGACAATAGCCCCGCCAGGGCGCAGCTCAGCGCGTAAACAATCGAATTCATCATAGGATCAATCTCCATTTCATTTTGTCCAATCCGCAATTTTCAAATTTGGTATCCGTGCGAATTCCCTTGTGTTATTTGTAACTAAAGTCATCTTCAGCGATTTAGCATGTGCTCCAATTAACATATCCAACGGCCCTATTAAGCATTTTCTTTCTTTCAAATCTTTTTTGAGTATCCCATATTCTTTTGCCGCATTATCATCAAAATTTTGTATTTCCATGATTGTCAAAAATTCCATTAATGCTATTCGATTTTTTGCCTTGTACGCCTGTTCAGCATTTTCAATTCCAAATTCCAGTTCTGCCAGAGTAATGCTTGAAACATATAATCCTTTTTGCCTGTTTTTCCTTAGTTTTATCAATACATTCTCATATTTCTTTTTTATTATAAAAATGCACATATTGGTATCAAGCATAAACATTACAGTTTTTCCCGTTCCTGATCTGTTCCCTGAAATCTTCCCTCGGACATAAAATCATCTGAAAAACTGTTTAGCCCATGCAGGAATACTTCCCATTCCTTGTCAACCGGAAATAAAATAACGGCTTCGCCAACTTTTTGGATGTATACATTTTCACCGTTAAATTGATATTCCTTTGGAAGCCTTACCGCCTGACTCCTTCCATTTGCGAATAACCGTGCAGTTTGCATAATTCCTCCTGTTGTTAATATATACCGTGGTCTATATCTTGTCAACCTGCCCGTTTCGGGAATTGCAATAAGCCTATCGCGGCGTTATAAACATCTGCGTGGCATAGTAGCGGTACCTGGAACCTTCCAGATAAACAACGCCCACGCCCAGATGGGTAAGCGATCCGTTCAGTATGTTTGCCCTGTGTCCGGACGAGTTCATCCAGGCGTTTACCGCGGCTTCCGGCGTGGGATATCCGGCGCAAATATTTTCCGCCGCGCCCCGATACTGTATGCCGGCCCTTGCAAGCCGGTCCCACGGGGTGGAACCATCGGGCCTGTTATGCGCAAAGTAGTTGTTGCGGGCCATGTCTTCGCTGTGGGCGCGGGCTACGGACGCAAGGCCTTTGTCCCATATAAAGAGAGGCAGTCCGTTATTTGCCCTTTCAACATTGGTAAGTTCAAAAATGCGGCGTTCAAAATCGCTATACGGGTGGGCATCTCCCCCCCCGCCCAAATCGCAGGCCGCCAGGAGCAGCCCAGCCAGCAGCGCCGCAAAAAATAAATTGTTCCTCTTCATAGCCTGTGTCCAATTTATGCTTTCCGGCGGGATGAGGCAAGTATTTTCTCTGGCAAAACTTGCCTCACAACTTATTTACACAAACCCCGGCAGGGCGGGCAGCGCGGGGGCGGCGCGGGGCTGGCGAAAACCTGGGGGAGTCCGCCTGCGGAGCCACTGCCCGGCTTTGTTTCTTGTACCAGATTTTGGGTTGTTTCAGAGTAATGCGGTATTCCCACGTCCTGGGTGCCGGTCAGCATTTGCGCTACTCCTGGTTTTAGACTCTCCTCCCTCGTCTCCTCCGGCGGGGAATCCCAGAAGTTTTCGCCAGCCCCGCGCCGCCCCCGCGCCGCCCGCCCTGCCGGGGCCTTAGCTGAGTAATTGCAGTCAAGTTTAATTTTTGTGGCAGATGTTATTGAATAGGCACAAAATTGCTTGGAATAACTGATAAATGCCACACCGTCTAAACTTGACCCGCACAGTACCGGAACAGGCCAACTAGGGGTGGGGCGGCGGGCGCCAAAAAAATTCTGGAACTCCCCGCCGTAATAGACCTGTGAAAAAAATCAAAAACCAGGGCTAGAATAATGGCCTGACCACTAATGATGGTAGTTATGGATAGTTACTCTTAATTGGGAGCATTAAGTGGCCAGGGGGCTGTGGAGGCGGACTCCTCCAGTTTTTTTGGCGCCCGCCGCCCCACCTCTAGTTGCATTTTTCATACTAATTGCGGGTCAAGTTTAGTCTTTGGCGGGGAAAATATTTTTTCCAGGCTATTGACTCTTTTTTTTATTTTTGCTAGTTTTTAGGCTCTAGCCTCTTGTTTTCATGAGAGGGGAGTAATACGCTCTAACGTGCCGGATGCTGGCGGCGCGTTGATATTTAAGGAGTTTTGAGCGAATGCCTACTATTAACCAGTTGGTTCGTTTCGGGCGGAAGCAGGCGACTTCAAAGACCAAGTCTCCGGCTCTGAAAAACTGCCCGCAGAAGCGGGGGGTTTGTACCCGCGTTATGACCGTTACGCCTAAAAAACCCAACTCGGCCCTGCGGAAGGTGGCCCGTGTGCGGCTTTCCCATGGAACCGAGGTTACGGCCTATATTCCCGGAATCGGGCACAATTTACAGGAGCACTCAGTTGTTCTGGTCCGCGGCGGGCGCGTAAAAGACCTTCCCGGTGTGCGCTACCACATTATCCGTGGGGCAAAAGACACGCTGGGAGTGACAGATCGCAAGCGCGGACGCTCAAAATACGGCGCCAAGCGCCCGAAGGCGTAGGGCGGCGGTATGGGAAGAAAGAAAAAGACCATAGACCGGAAAATCGCCCCGGATCCGAAGTACAACAGCGTGGTGGTGTCCAAGTTTGTCAACCGCATGATGTGGGAAGGCAAGCGCTCGGTAAGCCTGCGGATAGTCCACGAAGCCCTGGGGATACTCCAGACCAAGGCCGACAAAGAGCCGCTTGAGGTGTTTCTCAAGGCCCTGGACAACGTAAAACCCGTTATCGAGGTAAAGTCCCGGCGGGTCGGCGGCGCGACCTACCAGGTTCCCGTGGAAATCCGGGAAACCCGGCGGGAAGCCCTGGGGATGCGGTGGATCATCAACGCGGCCAGGGCGCGCTCGGGCAAAGGCATGGGCGACAGGCTTGCCGCAGAGCTGCTGGATGCGTATAATAGCACGGGTACGGCCTTCAAAAAGAAGGAAGATACCCACAAAATGGCAGAGGCGAACAAGGCCTTTGCCCACTACCGATGGTAGTGAATTATCGTTGGTGAAAATTCAGCCCTAAGGGGTTGACACAATATATAAATTTTTGGATGATTGACAAGCCGGAGATATCCGGCGTGTGTCGGCAGCCAAACCGACCATCGGGTGGGGCCTCAGAGGAGGCTCCGGATAGATGGGATAGGTGGTGGAGTTCGAGAAAATGGGGTTCCTCCCTTTCTGTTCGATTTCCCCTCTGTCAGTTTTATTTTTGCATTAAGCCTGCGGTATGCGGGTTTTGGAGTATCATACTGTGTCTAGTATAAGGAGGACACAACATGGCAAAGGATAAATTTAACCGGACTAAGATCCACATGAACGTTGGTACCATCGGTCACGTAGACCATGGCAAAACCACACTTTCTGCCGCGATTACCATGCATTGCGCCAAGAAATTCGGCGACAAGGTAATGAGCTATGACCAGATAGACAATGCGCCCGAGGAAAAAGCCCGCGGTATCACCATTAATACCCGCCACCTTGAGTACCAGTCCGACAAGCGGCACTATGCCCACATCGACTGCCCCGGCCACGCCGACTACATCAAGAACATGATCACCGGCGCGGCGCAGATGGACGGAGCGGTGCTGGTCGTTTCCGCCCCGGACTCGGTTATGCCCCAGACCCGCGAGCACATCATTCTGGCCCGCCAGGTCGGCGTTCCCAGCATGATCGTCTACCTGAACAAGGTTGACCTGATTGACGACCCCGAGCTTATCGAGCTGGTCGAAGAGGAAATCAAGGACGTGCTTTCGGCGAACGGCTTCCCCGGCGACAAGGTTCCGATCATCAAGGGTTCCGCCTTCAGGGCGATGTCCGAGCCGGACAACCCCGAAGCGGTCGCTTCCATCGAGGAACTGATTAAGGCGATGGACGACTACTTCCCCGACCCGGTGCGCGACGCCGACAAGCCCTTCCTTATGCCCATCGAGGACGTTTTCACCATCCCCGGCCGCGGCACCGTCGTTACCGGCAAGGTGGACAGGGGCATCCTCAAGCTCAACGAGGAAATTGAAATCGTCGGCATCAAGCCGACCCGGAAGACCGTCATCACCGGCATTGAAATGTTCAACAAGCTGCTGGACGAAGCCCAGGCCGGCGACAACGTCGGCACGCTGCTCCGCGGCGTTGATAAAAAAGAAGTCGAGCGCGGCCAGGTGCTTGCGAAGCCGGCTTCAATCACCCCGCACAGCAAGTTCAAGGGCCAGATTTACTGCCTTTCCAAGGAAGAAGGCGGGCGGCACAGCCCCTTCTTCACCGGATACCGTCCGCAGTTCTACTTCAGAACCACGGACATCACCGGCACGGTCAAACTGCCCGAGGGCAAGGAAATGGTCATGCCTGGCGACAACACCGAGATAATCGGCGAGCTGATCCACCCCATCGCTATGGAGAAGGGGCTTAAGTTCGCTATCCGCGAAGGCGGCAAAACCGTCGCTTCCGGCCAGGTTACCGAGGTAATTGAATAGGGCTTGCCGCCCTGGAGGAATGATGGCTAAGGATGGAATTCGCGTAAAGTTACGCGGTTTCGATGTGGAGTTGATAGACCAGAGCGCAAAGTCGATCGTTATGGCGGTGCAGAAGGCCGGTGCCAAGGTTACCGGCCCGATTCCGCTGCCGACCCGCATCAACAAGGTAACGGTGCTTCGTTCGCCCCATGTGAACAAGAAAGCCCGCGAGCAGTTTGAGATGCGGACTCATAAGCGTCTGATTGACATTGCCAGCCCGTCGGCGGAAGTGATGGATTCATTGATGAAACTGGAACTTCCCGCAGGCGTGGACGTGGAGATCAAGCAATAATTTACCGCCTGGAGTGCAACTATTATGTTAGGGCTATTGGCCAAAAAAGTGGGCATGACACAGGTCTTTGACGAAGCGGGGAACATGACGCCGGTAACGGTGCTTCGTGCCGACCCGAACATCGTCATCGCCCAAAAGACAGAAGATAAAGACGGTTACAGGGCCGTTGTCGTCGGGGTGGACGACGCGAAGAAAAACCGCGTTACCAAACCCTACGCCGGCCAGTTTCCGGAAAATATCGCCCCCAAAAAGATTCTGCGGGAACTGCGGGACTTTGAAAAAGAAGTCGCCGTGGGAGACTCGCTGGGCGTTGAAGTGCTGGAAGGCGTCCGCTATGTGGACGTTTCCGGCGTGAGCAAGGGCAAGGGCTTCCAGGGCGTTATGAAGCGGCACGGCTTTTCCGGCGGGCGCAAGACCCACGGTTCCAAGTTTCACCGCGTAGCCGGTTCCACAGGCCAGGCGACCTATCCGGGCAGAACCTTCAAGAACGTGAAGATGCCCGGACGCATGGGACGCGAGAATGTAACGATCCTCAGCCTGCGGGTTGTCAAGCTGGATACCGAAAACCAGCTTATTCTGGTAAAAGGCTCCGTTCCCGGCATTAACAAGGGCGCCGTGCTTGTCCGGGCCGCGGTGAAAAAGTAGGGAAAAGCGATGAACTGTACAGTGTATTCAAAGGAAGGCAAGGAGCTGCGGACCATCGAACTGTCCGACGCGGTCTTTGGGCTTCCGGTAAACGACGATTTGATTTACTACGCCATTACCAACGAGCTTGCCAACATGCGGCAGGGCAACGCCAGCACCAAAGACCGGGGCGAAGTCCACGGTTCCAACGCCAAGCCCTACAAGCAGAAGGGCACGGGCCGCGCGCGGCGGGGCGACAAAAAATCCCCGCTCATAGTCGGCGGCGGTACGGTTTTCGGGCCGAAGCCCCGGGATTATTCCTGGGCAATGCCCAAAAAAGCCAAGCGCCAGGCGATGAAGTCGATTTTAAGCCTAAAGGCGCAGAGCGACACGTTAAAAATAATCGAGGATTTTTCCATTGAAACGGGAAAAACCAAAGACCTTGCCGGGTTGCTGGACAACTTCAACCCCGGCACGCGGACGGTGCTTGTCCTGAAAGACGACGACCCCATGCTCAAGCGGGCCGCCGCCAACATCCCCTGGCTGCGCTACCTGAGCTACAACCGCCTGCGCGCCCACGACCTGTTCTACGGGCGGCAGGTGCTGATGCTGGAAACCGCCGCGAAAAACCTCAACGAATTTTACGGCCCCAGGGACAAGGCAGTTGAGCGCCAGGAGGCCGCCCAATGATCCAATACGAAGACATTTTGATCGAACCGGTGCTTTCCGAGAAGGCGAACCTCCTGCGCGAGCAGGGCAAGTACGTTTTCAAGGTCGCCCAGTCGGCAAACAAGACGCAGATAAAAGAGGCGGTGCGGCGTTTGTTCAACGTGCATCCCATCTCCTGTACGGTGATGGTAGTAGCCGGCAAGCCCAAAAGGCTCCGCAGCCGCCCCGGATATACGGCGACCTGGAAGAAAGCGATCGTGAAGCTTCCCAAAGACGAGAAGATCGGGATCTTCGAGGGCGTGTAGGGTAACAATATGGGAATTAAGACATACAAACCGATTACGCCGGGAATGCGGCAGTGGACCAGCCTGGATTTTTCGGATTTAACCAAAGGCGCAAAGCCGGAAAAATCCCTCACCAGGGGCAAAGCGGCGAAGGCCGGCCGGGATTCCAATGGCAGGATCAGCGTGCGCCACAAGGGCGGCGGTCACAAGCGCCGCTACCGGATAATTGACTTTAGGCGGGACAAGATCGGCGTTCCCGGCAAGGTCGCCTCCATTGAGTACGACCCCAACCGCAGCGCCAACATCGCCCTGATCTTTTACAAGGACGGGGAAAAGCGCTACATCATCGCCCCCAAGGGACTGGTTGTTGGCGCGACCGTCGTCAGCGGGCCGGAAGCCCCCATCGAAGCGGGGAACGCCCTGCCGCTGGAGAACATCCCCCTGGGCTTCAATGTGTACAACATCGAGCTGACCCTGGGCAAAGGCGGGCAGATGGCCCGTTCGGCAGGCGTAGGCGCGCTCATCGCCGCCAAGGCGGGGGACTATGTCACCCTCAAGCTGCCCTCCGGCGAGATGCGCATGGTGTTCAAGAAATGCTACGCGACCATCGGCACGGTGGGCAACGAAGATCACATGAACACCACCCTGGGCAAGGCCGGCCGCAAACGCTGGCTGGGCGTCCGCCCCAGCGTCCGGGGTATGGCAATGAACCCCGTGGATCACCCGCACGGCGGCGGCGAGGGCAGGAGCAAAGGCATCCACCCCGTCACCCCCTGGGGACAGCCCACCAAGGGATACAAGACCCGGAAGAAACACAAGCCCTCTTCCCGGTTTATCGTCAGCCGGGGCAAGAAGAAGTAGAGGTTAAGGAGTATGTCAAGGTCGGTTAAAAAAGGCCCTTTCATCGAAAAGAGCCTGTATAAAAAGGTGCTGGAACTGAGCAAGTCCGGGGAACGGAAGATGATCAAAACCTATTCCCGGTGTTCCACGATCATTCCCGAAATGGTGGGCGGAACAATCTCCGTGCATAACGGCAAAACATGGATTCCCGTGTTCATCACGGAAAACCTTGTCGGCCACAAGCTGGGCGAGTTCGCCCCCACCCGGATCTTCCGGGGCCATGCGGGATCGGACAAAAAAGCATCGGCAAAGAAATAGGTAGTAGGTATATATGAGAGAGAAAACCGGTTACCGGGCGATCAGCAAATACCTTATGGGTTCGCCCTATAAGATCAGGCCAGTGGCGGACCTTATCCGCCGCAAGCCCTATCCAGAGGCGATGGCCGTCCTGGAAAACATGCCCCACAAGGGGGCGCGGCTTATCAGCAAGACGGTAAAGTCCGCGGCTTCCAACGCCCTTGCCGGCAACAAGCAGCTTGACGAGGATATGCTCTATGTGCGGGAGATTTTTGTCGATGAGGGGCCGCGGCTCAAGCGGGTATGGTTCCGGGGACGGGGGCGGGCAGACATGCTTTTGAAGCGGATGTGCCACATCACCGTGGTCGTCGACGAAACCGCGCGTTCGGGGGGTAAATAATGGGACAAAAAGTTAACCCGATCGGATTGCGGGTCGGTATCAACAGAACATGGGGATCGCGCTGGTACGTTGACCCAAGAGAATATGCCGACACCTTGCATGAGGATCTGAAGCTCCGCAAGCTGATTTTGAATATGCCCGAAACCAAGGGCGCGGACATTGCCGAACTGGAAATTATCCGGCATCCGCAGCGGATCACCATCACCATCCACACCGCCCGCCCCGGCGTCATCATCGGGGTCAAAGGCGCGAACATCGAGAAGATCACTTCCGAGATGCAGAAGGTCGTCACCAAAAAGGTGCAGATCAAGATAAAGGAAGTGCGGAACGCCGAGGGCAACGCCCAGATCATCGCGCAGAACATCGCCCGCCAGCTTTTGGCGCGCTCGAGTTTCAGGCGGACGATGAAGCAGGCGATTTCCAACGCCATCAAAAAAGGCAACGCCCAGGGCGTAAAGGTACGGCTTTCCGGGCGGCTCGGCGGCGCGGAAATGTCCCGCACGGAAGAAGCGAAAGAAGGCCGCATCCCCCTGCATACCTTGCGGGCGGACATCGAATACGGCTTTGCCGAAGCACAGACCACCTTTGGCGCCATCGGGGTCAAGGTGTGGGTGTACAACGGCATGAAGTACGGCAAAGAGCAGAAGGAAGACGCCGGCGCCCTTATGCGAAACAAGCGGCGCGAGCGTTTTCCCGCACAAGGTAGAGGTTAGAGGTTAGTTATGTTAAGCCCAAAACGTGTAAAGCGCCGCAAGGTGCAGCGGGGCAATATGCCCGGCGACGCCACACGCTGCAACACCGTGGCATTCGGCGAGTACGCCCTGGTCGCCATGGACCGGTACTGGATCACCAACCGGCAGATAGAGGCGGCCCGTATCGCCCTGAACCGCCACATCAAGCGGGGCGGCAAGATATGGATCCGCATATTCCCCGACAAGCCCTATTCCAAGAAGCCGGCGGAAACCCGCATGGGCAAGGGAAAGGGCGGCCCGGAGTACTGGGTAGCCGTGGTAAAGCCGGGAACCGTCATGTTTGAGCTGGGCGGCGGCATCAACCGCACCCTCGCCGAAGAGGCGATGCGCCTTGCCGGGGCCAAACTGCCCATCAAGACACGGTTCGTCGCCCGTTCCGACATGGAACTGGGGGCGTAGGAGTAGAGTGCGATGAAGAATTCGTTCAAAAATCTTTCGTACCCCGAATTGAAAGCCAAGCGGGACGAGATGAAAAAGAAATACATGGAGCTCCGTTTCCAGATGGTTATCGGCCATGTTGACAACCCGCTGCAGAAGCGCACGATGCGCCGGCAGATCGCCCGGCTGAACACCCTCATCCACGCGCAGGATTTGGCGGCGAAAAAAGCGGCGGCAGCGCCGGAGGCTAAATAATGGCGGAACAGGAAACTGCGGTAAAAACCAAAGCAAAAACCGGCAAAAAAGAATTTGTGGGGATCGTCAAGAGCGACAAGATGATGAAGACCATAGTGGTCGCCATCGAGACTTTGCAGCTCCATCCCCTGTACAAGAAATACGTCAAGCGGGTCAAAAAAGTAAAGGCCCACGACGAGCGAAACGAAGCGAAGATCGGCGACCGCGTCCGCGTGATTGAGTGCCGGCCTCTCAGCAAGGAAAAACGCTGGAAGCTGGTAGAAATTATCGAGCGCGCCAGGTAAGAGGGGTTTGTAAAGATGGTTCAAGTTGAGACCTTCCTGAATGTGGCGGATAATTCAGGCGCCAAGCGCGTTCAGTGCATTAAAGTCCTCGGCGGCAGCAAACGCCGGTACGCGGGCATTGGCGACATTATCGTAGTGGCGGTGAAAGAAGCCCTGCCCACCTCGGCCATCAAAAAAGGCACGGTGGAAAAAGCGGTGGTTGTGCGTACCCACAAGGAGTACCGCCGCCCCGACGGAACGTATATACGGTTTGACGACAACGCCTGCGTCATCATCGACGCCGCGTTGAACCCCAAGGGGAAGCGCATTTTCGGGCCGGTTGCCCGCGAGCTGCGCGAAAAGGGCGAATACATGAAAATCGTGTCGCTCGCCCCCGAGGTTTTATAGAGGTTGATTATGGCAGAAGCGGCGCATAAGTTTAAGCTGAAAAAAGAAGACACCGTCGAGATCATCGCCGGAAAAGACAAGGGCAAGCGGGGCAGGATACTCAAGATACTCCGCGACAAGGACCGTGTCGTCGTTGAAGGGGCGAACATGGTCAAAAAGGCCAAAAAGCGCAGGAACCAGCAGGACCGGGGCGGCATCGTCGAGATCGAGGCGGCCCTCCACAGTTCCAACGTGATGATAGTCTGCAAAAAGTGCGGGCCTACCAGGCTCGGCTATAAAATTGAAGGCGAGACCAAAACGCGAGTGTGCAGAAAATGCGGGGAGGCCCTGTAATGAGCGAACAATACGTGCCCCGGCTCAAGAAGGTCTACAGGGAGACCATCGCCCCGGAGCTGTTTAAGGAATTCAGCTATAAGTCGACCATGCAGATACCCCGGCTGGATAAAATCGTGGTGAGCATGGGCGTGGGCGAGGCCCTGCAGAACAAGAAGCTCCTCGACGAGGCGATCACCACCCTCACCCAGATCACCGGGCAGAAGGCGATCAAGACCAAGGCGAAGAAGAGCATTGCGAACTTCAAGATCAGGGAAGGTCAGGAAATCGGCGCGAAAGTGACGCTGCGCGGCTCGATGATGTACGAATTCTTCGACCGCCTGGTGAACGTGGCCCTCCCCCGCGTCAAGGACTTCCGGGGCATCAGCCAGAACGCCTTTGACGGCCACGGGAACTATTCCCTGGGGATTCAGGAACAGATCATCTTTCCTGAAATAGACTTTGACAAAATTGAAAAGGTAGCCGGATTGAACGTCTGCATAGTGACGACGGCGAAAACCGATGCGGAGGCGCGGGCCTTCCTCGGCAAATTCGGCATGCCATTCAGGAAATAGGAGGTACTAAGCAGCATGGCAAGAAAAGCAATGATTATTAAGGCGCTTAGGACGCCAAAATATAAAACAAGAAAGGTTAACCGCTGCCGGATCTGCGGACGGCCAAGGGGCTATCTGCGGAAATATGAGATGTGCCGC
>WRJO01000050.1 GCA_009778545.1 Treponema sp.
ATAATACCTGGGCAAATTCCGGTTTTGTGTTATATTAAATATAGGCGGTAGCCGAAAAGCCATATATGCGAGGACGATCCACTGGATCATGTTTCCCGACTACGGCTTTTTTTTATTCGTAATGTGTCCACATGCGAATAATTTTGATAATCCCTTGATATGGCGAATTTAATACATCTTTTTCGCTACTATCTTTGGGCAAAACCTGATATACCAGACGATGTTGAATAGTTATTCTGCGTGAATAAGTATTCTCATAGCTTTTTAATTTTTCATAAGGCGGAGGGTTTTGGAACGGATTTTGTTTAATAATCCGCAGTAAACTGGCAGCTTTGTCTTTTAGACCTGCCTGTTCCAATTTTTTCGCATCTTTTGTTGCTTGTCGGGTAAGGACTATATTATACATCAGCCCATACATCAGATAAAGAGACGCACGCAGAGAGCGGGGTTTTTATACCGGCTTCAATTGAATCTGCCATACCAGGAATTGCATTTAAATAGGTATTATCATCCATCTCCAGAATATCGCGGTATTTCTGGAATATCAAGAAATCCCGCACTGCAAAAAGTGCATCCTTTGAAAGTACATCAATCTCATTTTTGAGCGATTCTCGAATATTCATATCATTCCCTCCTGTGTATTATTGCATATTTGGCAAGAACGCACAATGATGCTTGGCAATCCGTTTCAGAGCCAGTTTTAACAGAAGGCTGATCAAATTAAGCACATTTATTTGGTTTTTCCTGCCTTTTTTTTCCAAAAAGGCAACATTCACCGGTGGTTTTATCTCAATTCTTTCAATTTTTCGTCTAAAAACCGTCCTACGAGGCTTTTTACGTCCTTAATGGCAGCCTTGCGGTAGGTTTTTAAGGCTTCTGGTAGCTTTCCTTCTGTGGAAAAAAGGTCAATGGTATCAATTCCGAGGGCGGCGGCTATGCGCTCAAGCATTTCTGGCGAGGGAAAATTCCTCTGGGTCTCTATCATACCTATGTAGTGGGTGCTGGTTTCTACTTTTTCAGCCAATTTCGCCTGAGATAACCCCAAAGCATTACGATACGCCTTCATGTTTTTTGCCAACAAATCCCTGATATTCGTCATACCCTGCTTATTGCCACATTCCAACTTTAGTTTCACATTGGGGCATTGACCAACTATGTATTTGTATTATATTATACTATTTATTGGATAGTTTTTGAAACAGTGTTTTGAAAAAAGAGGAGGTTATTCAGATAGGAGTTCACTTGAAAAATTATTTCATATATATCTAGTGTGCAACATAAAATCTGGATTTTATTGGAATTGGTTAATAAATGCTATTCTAATTAAACATCAGCATTTTATGAATTTAAACGCATAATGATATACTTTATTGCCAAAGTAAAGGAGAAAACAATGGCAAACAAAAATTTCTGGTTGGGAATACTGGTAATGGTGCTGGTATTCGGAATGACGGTTGTTGGGTGTGACAATGGTAATCTAAATCCACAAAAGGTAGGTGAGAATGAATGGTTATTTAGAAATCGATCTAGCTACACAATTGTAGTCAATATCAGCAGTATTCAATATACCCCTTTAAATTTTAAGCTCGAACCATCTACTGAACAATTAATTAGGAGGGAGGATAATATAAAAACTGGTGTTGCTTATAGTTGGCGTCGTGAAGATGGAAGTATGCAAACAGGCGTAATAGCAAGAGGTAGTGCATCTGACCGTACAATTACTTTTAGCAACAGATAAATTTCTTGCAAAAAAGATACATTAAGAATATCAAAGGGCTGCACCCGGTGCCTGACACCAAATTCCGGTAGCGTACCGTTATACGCAACTACGCTAGGTATGATGTAGGTTCAGGAACTATTCGCTGTTTTAGCTCTATTCTTCCTTTGCGTCCTCTGCGCCTCCGCGCCTCTGCGTGAATAATGGGAGAAGCGTTGAGACGCTTGGGCATCTTTTACAAAATTGCAAAGATGCCTGGATAGACAACTTAACCCTATTGAAATATTGTATAATGAAGTAGATGAAAATACTGTAAATATATTTCATGCTATGAAATGCCGAAAAGCATGGCGAAATCTCGCCAATTTGGAGGAAAAGTATGGCTAGAATGACCGATGAAGAAGCAGATGCTTTAGATGAACTCTGGACGCAAACTACTCCGGAAATAGATACCAGTAAACCTGGATTTTTAACCCGCAAAGGTTTTACAATGGTTTCCCTTGATCCGGTAACTGCTACCTATCTACAGGCAAAATCCGCTATATGTCATAATAACTTATCGGAAATTATTGGTGAACTGGTCAGAAAAGAAATGGCTGTTTCCAGATCGATAACGGCATGAACCAAGTCCGCCTGATTTGTCTGATCGATCAGACAAATAACTGCGAGTATCAACAATCACAGAACTAGACACCAACTAATTCTTTGTCATTTTCAACAAGTGATTGCATTCTTCGAACAATAGCGCTGAGGGCGGCAAGACGGACGAGCATAGTTTCCTGTTTTGTTGCATTCCGCGTTTTCCCCTGCTCTTCTGCGGTAACTACTTCGTTTACAATGCGTTCAACGTCAATTTCGTTATAATCCATTAATGACAATATCCACATTTTCCCCTATTTGCATTATACCACTTTATGGAGCCTTTGGAAAGCCGCTATAATCTCCAAAATCCCAGGGCATTTACTACTGCGAGAATGGAGATCGATAGCGGCATGAATTCAAAAGAATAACGGAGGCGTACGGATGCCTGTCACAAAATTGTAATATCCCTGGCTTGTCTGCCTGATTTGTCTGATCGATCAGACAAATAACTGCGAGTATCAACAATCAAACATTGGTTTCAATCGGGTCCCCTTTTTCCAATGCTTCACAGGCAGCGTGGATGGCTTTCTTAAAATAGGAAGCTATACCATTATCAATTTTTGCGCTTATTATTATTGCCAGCCTGCCGTCTACATAAACAGTATTACCCCGAATAGCTACTTCATGCTTGTCGCTTGCAGCAGGGATACTGTCCGCTTCCTTTGCCCTGGCAAAACTGGCAAATTCCCGCAGGGACATACTTTTTATATTGTTGAACACTTCCTTCTTCCGGTTTGACGCCAGTGCGCGATCCAGATATGGCAGCTTGCTTGGCCCGTCGCTATCACTAAAGCCAATCCGCTCCAGATCGTTCTTGTACTTAATATAGGCTTCTCCGATATACAGCCAGTTATAAATACTGCCGCGGTACATTTTGGTCTCCTTGCTAAGACGGTCTATATATGCAGGCATACTCTGGCAGTTTAAAACCATATACAAGTCCATAGCCTTTATTCTCGCGAGTCCCAATCCCATTGCCAGAATTGAAACACGGATACCTTTTATCGTATCCCGAATTCCCCTATCAATTTCCTCAGCGTTACTGGAGCTTGGAAATCCTTGCAGAAGGCTGTCGAGCCTTTGTTTGGCTGGGTAAACAGTTTTCTCCAAAAAAACCGGGTGGATAGGTTCCGCCGGTATAAATGTCACGGGCAAGCGGGTACGGCGATAATTTTCAATGCTTTTCATTTTCATAGGATCCTCTTGGCTAAAATATACGAAAAATCCCGTGAGAAACCAAATAGAACCGTACAGTTTCCGCTTAAAAACGCATTTTTGCCGTTATGTGTAATGCCAGGGCCGCCGCCTAATTTTTCATGCTGCCCAACCGCGCCGCTTTGACAAAAATATCCTTGAGATAGCTGCCCTCCCGTTCCGTCAGGCCGGCGCGGCAGACAAGGTCGCGCAGAAAGCGGGTCTGTTCTTCGCGGCCGGGATTCTTGTAAAAGCCGAGGTCGGCAAGGGTGCCGGTAATGTCCGCTGTCAGATTGTCCGCTGCCTGCCGGGCGAGGGGAACCCATTCTCCTTTAACCGCCCGGCCGTTTTCCTCGCCGCCGAAAGCGAGAAAAAGCTCGTATGCGTAGATCTGCACGGCATGGGATAGATTGAGGGAGGGGAACGAATCGGAAACGGGGATGTGCGAGGCGATGCTGCAAAAATTCAGCTCCTGGGCTTCCAGGCCGGTGCGTTCGTTGCCGAAGACCAGGGCAACCGTCTGCGGCCCGTCCCTTTCGGCAAGCTTTTCCGCAAGGGCGCGGGGTTCCAGGGTGACGCTTTTGCGCTTCCTGCCCCGGCGGCGGGTGGTTCCAACTACTAGCGAACAATCTTCCGCCGCTGCGGCCAGGCTGTCGTAAAAACACGCGCCGCGCCAAATATCTTCGGCATGGATTGCCCGCGCCAGCAGCGTCTGTTCGTCCACTGCCCCCGGCGAAACCATCCTAAGGCGGGAAAGGCCCATGTTCTTCATTGCCCTGCACACCGCCCCGACGTTGCCCGGCTCGGCTGCCCGGCAGAGGATCACTACAATATCCGACAAAACCATGGGTCATTCTAGCACGGTTGTTAATTGTCTTGCGAAGGGTACATACCACGCCCGCTTGTGCTAAGCTTGACCCGCGTTTACCCGCTATACCCCGGCAGGGCGGGCAGCGCGGGGGCGGCGAAATCTGGGGGAGTCCGCCTGCGGAGCCACCAGACCATTTAATGTTCATATTGAGAGTAACTATCGTAAAATTAGCTCATTAAATGGTCAGGCATTTTCTGTACCCTATTTTTAAAATTTATTCCCTCGTCTCCTACGGCGGGGAGGCCCAGAAATTTTCGCCGCCCCCGCGCTGCCCGCCCTGCCGGGGCTTTAACCGAGTAATTGCGGGTCAAGTTTAATTTTTGTGGCAGATATTATTGAATAAGCACAAAATTGCCTGGAATAACTGATAAATACCACACCGGCTAAACTTGACCCGCACAATACCGGAACAGGCCAACTAGGGGTGGGGCGGCGGGCGCCAAAAAAAATTCTGGAACTCCCCGCCGTAATAGACCTGTGAAAAAAATCAAAAACCAGGGCTGGAATTATGGCCTGACCGCTTAATGATGGTGGCTATGGATAGTTTCTCTTAACTGGAAGCATTAAGAGGTCAGGGGGCTGTGGAGGCGGACACCTCCAGTTTTTTTGGTGCCCGCCGCCCCACCCCTAGTTGGATTTTTCATACTAATTGCGGGTCAAGTTTAGTCCAGGGGGCGGAGTATGTACCCTTCGCATACAATCAATTTATTTATCTACAATTAAACTTAAAAATTTTCTGGTGCGTTCTTCTTTGGGGTTTTGAAATACGCTGGCGGGGCTGCCCTGTTCGAGGATTTTGCCGTCTTCCATGAAGATCACCGTGTTGGAAATTTCGCGGCAGAAGTTCATTTCGTGGGTAACGATGATCATCGTCATGCCGGCGGCGGCAAGCTCTTTGATGACGTTTAACACCTCGCCGATCATCTCCGGGTCGAGGGCGCTGGTGGGTTCGTCAAAAAGCATCACGTCGGGGCTCATGGCAAGGGAGCGGGCGATGGCGACGCGCTGCTGCTGGCCGCCGGAAAGTTGCCAGGGGTAGGAGTCGGCCTTGTCGGACAGGCCCACGCGGGCAAGCAGTTCATGCGCCTTTGCCTCGGCTTCCTTTTTGTGCATTATCCCCAAGTCGACCGGCGCGAACATGATGTTTTTCTTTGCCGTCAGGTGGGGAAAGAGGTTGAACTGCTGGAAAACCATGCCGATGCTGCGGCGCGCCTTGTTCAGGTTGACGTGCTTGTGCGTCATCTCGTGGCCGTCCACAATTATCGTGCCGGAGGTGGGCTTTTCCAGCATGTTGAGGCAGCGGAGGAACGTGGACTTGCCGGAACCGGATGGGCCGATGACGCAGATCACGTCCCCTTCTCCGGCCTCCATGCTGATCCCCCGCAGCACTTCCAGCTTGCCGAAGGATTTATGCAGGTCCCTAACGATGACTTTTGCGTCCATGCCCATAGTCCAGCTTCTTTTCGACGTAGGTTGAGATTTGGGACAGCACGGTGATGATCACCAGGTAAAACAGCCCAACGATAGTCCAGGTGGCAAAGGACTGCATGGTCCTGCCGATGTAGATTTTCGCCTCGTAAACAATTTCCGCAAGGCTTATAACCGAAATGATCGAGGTGTCCTTCAGGCTGATGATGAACTGGTTTACCAGGGCGGGAATCGATATCCGCACCGCCTGGGGCAAAATGATCCCGAACATCGCCCGGTAGTGGGACAGCCCAAGGCTGCGGGCGGCCTCCATCTGCCCGTGGTCAATCGCCTCGATGCCGCCGCGGAAAATCTCGGCGATGTAGGCGCCGGCGTTCATCGAAAGGGTGATGATTCCGGCAGCCATGGGGGAAAGGCGGAAGTCAAAGCCCAGGAATTGGAAAAGCTGGGGAACGCCGAAGTAGACAAAAAACGTTTGCACCAATAGCGGCGTTCCGCGGATCGCCCAGATGTAGCCCCTGGCGATAAGCCTGAGCGGAACAGCTTTCGACATCCCCAGCAGGCAGAAAAACAGCCCGAGGAACAGCGCGATAATGAGGGAGGCGATAGTGGTTTCCACCGTTATCACCATTCCCCGCATCAACAGCGGGAAAACGTCCCTCATTACCAGCGAAAAATTCATACAATGCGTTATTCGGTCTTTATGTACCTGTCCAGAATTTCCTGATAGGTACCATTGTTTCTTAGATTTACAAGGCCGTCGTCGAACATCCGCAGGAGTTCCTGGTTTTTCCCCTTGAGGACGGCAAAGCCATACGAAGAGCCCCGTTCCATGCCGGTTACCATTTTAAGGCCGTTGCCCTGGGAGATGCCGTACCCCATGACGGGATAGTCTTCGAAGCAGGCGACGGAATTGCCCGCCTTGACTTCTTCGTACATGAACGGCGATTCGTCAAAATAGACAAGGGTAAAGCCGTATTGGGCCCTGATTCCCTCGGCGAAGGTCGCGCCCTCGGTTCCGGTTTTTACCGCGACCCGTTTGCCCCGCAGGTCCTCGTAGCTTTTGATGGTGTCGTCGGTGGCGCGGATCGCCATCACCACGCCGGAGTCGTAGTAGGGCGCGGAAAAGTCGTATTTCTCCTTCCGCTGGTCGGTAATGCTCATGCCGGCAATGACGCCGTCGGCCTGGCTTGATTCCAGCGCCGCCACCGCCGCGCTGAAGCCCAGGGGCTTGAGGTCGTAGGCAAAACCCTGGTTTTCGGCAATCGCCGCCAGAAGCTCGATGTCGATGCCGACGTACTGGCCTTGGGCGTTCTGAAATTCAAAGGGGGCAAAGGTGGTGTCCGTTGCGATGATGAATCCCTTTTCTTTTTTCTGGCCCGATCCGCCCGCCCATACGTTTGAGGCGGCTGCGAGCAGCACCGCGCAGGCCAAAAGCAGTGTGATAATCCGTTTCTTCATACAATATCCTCCGTTAATTTTATCAAAGTCTAGTTTTTTTTCGCGGTTTTTACTAGTATGTAACGGATATGGGCGATAGCTTTAACGATCCCAAAAAGGACAAGAATAAAAATAAAGGTTCGGGGCCCCAGTTTCCCTTCGGCGGGGGCAAGCTTCCCGATCTCAAACCCTTTGGCGGATGGAAATTTTCAATAATTTACATAGTCGTGCTTATCATTGTGATGAGCCTGTTCAATTTTGTCTTTCTTAACAGGGTTAATCCCGCGATAGACTTTTCCGAGTTTAAGGCAAGAATCGCCTCCGGCGAGATTAAGCGGGTCGAACTGACCGATTCCTTTTACACCGGGTACACCATGTACGGACGCCAGAGGGAAACCAGCCGTTCTCCGCTCCGCAGCCCGTATTCCGGGCCCCAGGAACAGGTGTACCGCACCGTTCCCATCAACGATCCTGGCCTGCTCGACCTGATGGACGAAAAGGGCGTGGCGTATTATGCGGTTTCCCGCGAGGGAACGACGATCCTCAACATCATCTTTAGCTGGGTGCTGCCCATCGCGTTCTTCCTGCTGATCTGGCGCTTTTTGATGAAGCGGCTGGGCAACATGGGCGGCAACGTCCTTTCCGTGGGACAGAACCGCGCGGTGATCGTCGCCGAGGGGGATATTGCCACAAGGTTTAACGACGTCGCCGGGGTGGACGAGGCAAAGGAAGAGCTTGTCGAGGTGGTGGACTTTCTGAAAAACCCCCGCAAGTACACTGACATCGGCGGCAAGATCCCCAAGGGGGTGCTGCTGGTGGGGCCGCCGGGGACGGGCAAGACGCTGCTGGCCCGCGCCGTCGCCGGAGAGGCGGGCGTCGCGTTCTTCCGCATGAGCGGCGCGGACTTCGTCGAGATGTTTGTCGGCGTGGGCGCGGCGCGGGTGCGCGACTTGTTCAAGCAGGCGCGGGACAAGGCCCCCTGCATCATCTTTATTGACGAGCTGGACGCCATCGGCAAGAGCCGGATCAACAACATCGCCGGGGGCAACGACGAGCGAGAACAGACTCTGAACCAGCTCCTCGTCGAGATGGACGGCTTTGACGCCACCAGCGGCCTTATCATCCTTGCCGCGACCAACCGCCCCGACGTGCTCGACCCGGCGCTGCTCCGCCCCGGCCGCTTCGACCGGCAGGTGCTGGTAGACCGTCCCGACCTGTCGGGACGCGAGGCGATTCTCCGCATCCACTCGCAGCCGGTAAAACTCGACCCCTCGGTGGATTTGGCGGCGGTGGCGCGCAGCACTTCCGGTTTTGCCGGGGCGGACCTTGCCAACATCGTTAACGAGGCGGCGCTGCTTGCCGTCCGGGGCGGCAGGACGCTGGTATCGCAGCAGGATTTTTCCGAGGCCATCGAAAAAACCGTCGCCGGTTTGCAGAAAAAAACGCGGATCATTTCGCCGCAGGAACGGCGCATCGTCGCCTTCCACGAAACCGGCCACGCCATGATCGCCGCCTTTACCCCCGGTTCCGACCCGGTGCAAAAAATCTCGATAGTGCCGAGGGGCTTCGGCGCGCTTGGCTACACCCTGCAGATGCCCGTGGAGGACCGCTACCTGATGACCGAAGAGGAACTGCTGGGCAAGATCGACGTGCTGATGGGAGGCCGCGCCGCCGAGGACCTGGTCTTCGGAAAAATTTCCACCGGGGCGGCGAACGACCTGACCAAGGCAACCGACATCGCCCGCCGCATGATAACCGACTACGGCATGAGCGGCCGCTTCCGCAACATCGCCCTTACCCAGCGCGGCGCGGGGATGATGGGCGGCAGCCAGAACCACGAGCCTGTCTTCCACCGCGAATATTCCGAGGCGACCCAGCAGTACATAGACGAGGAGATCGCCCGCATGGTAGATGGGCGTTATGTGATGGCAAAGGAGAAGCTGGAAAAGAGCCGGCACCTTCTGGATAAAATCGCCGATTTGCTGCTGGAAAAAGAAACGCTTGATGAAAAGGAATTTAGGATTCTGATGACTGAAGATACTGCTCAGTCAGCTCTTTGACAACTTTTTGTACCGAATCGTTTATGTCGTTCAGGTAGATCATTATTTCGCTGTTCTGCATGGAATCGGGCAGAAAAAATTGATGCGGCTCCACGTTTAGCGCAACGCAGAGCCTTGCGAGGGTTTTGGCGGAGATGCCTTTTTTGCCATTTTCAATGTCGTTAATAAAATTGTGCGTTATTCCGGCGTTAACCGCAAGACCCAGCTGCGAAATGTTCTGCATCGACCTGATTCGTTTCAGGTTTTTGCTGATCAAAAGCTTTACATAGCCTTCGCTTATTTTTTCTTTCATGTTGATGTTATTTTCAACCGTTTTTACTTGCATAACAAACAGTCTGAAGCGACAAACATGTCGCTAATGGTTTTTTTGCATACTGTTATTATGATTTTTGGTTTTTTGTTTCATGATTGTTGCAGTGCCTGGCCGGTTCCAGGCTTACATTTGAAGGGAAAGCCCATCGAAACCCCACAGACCCGCCCGGTTTGGGGGATTGCCAGGGTTAGGTGTTTTGGCTATTATGCCAGTAGAGGAAAGCCCATGAAATCGTGGTTACTATTGCTGATCCTGCCGGTTTGCATTGCGTTTCCGGCTAACTCCCAGGAGATCATCACGGCGGAACGCTATCTTGAGATGGTCTCGGAGCGCTATGGCGGAGTCAGGGATTACGAAGCCAACATTGCCATCCGTTCCGGCAACAGCGAAATGTACGGCAACGTCAGCTATCTTTCGCCATCGTTTCTCAGGATCGACTTTACCCGTCCCGCAGATCAGGTAATCGTGTTCAATGGCGAGCTTCTTACCGTATACCTGCCCGAATACCGCGCCGTCCTTAACCAGGGCATCACCCCGGGCCGCCGTCCGGCTTCCGGCGCGTCCCTTGCAAGCGCCCAGGGCCTGGTCCTGCTGCGGCGCAACTATGTCCCCTCTTTTCTCACCGGCCCCGACCCCGTGCCGCTTGAGGCAGATTCCCAGGAACAGGCGGTTAAACTCCGGCTTGCCCGGCGGACCATATCGGAGGGCTTCCGGGAGATCATCCTCAGCATCAATCCTACAACCCGCCTGATCCGCCGAATCGAGGGGCGCACCATTGCCGACGTCCAGGTTCAGTTTGACTTTACCAACATCAGGACCAACCAGGGGATTCCCGAACTCAGGTTCATTTACGATTCGCCGGCATCCGCCAATATGTACAACAATTTTCTTTTTAGGGACTCGAATTAGAGGTTTGGGAGGAAGCGTGGAATCTCTGGGTGATAAATTAAGAGCCGCCCGCAAGGCAAAAGACATCAGCTACGATCAGGCGGGCAGGGATACCAAGATCGCCATACGGTACCTTGAGGCGCTTGAGCACGAAGATTTTTCCGGTTTCCCCGGCGAGACGTACATCACCGGTTTTCTGAGGAATTACGGCGCATATCTGGAGCTTGACGTGCAGGAACTTCTCTCCCTGTACCACGCGCTAAAAATTCAGGAACAGCCGATACCGGTAGAGCAGCTTCTTAAAAAACCATCGCCCCTTCCCAGAATTGCCATCGGCGCGATGCTGGCTGTTCTGGTTCTCGGCGTAATCGGCGGCGGGCTTGTCTTTCTTATGACCCGCCCCAAAAATCCCGGAATAGCCGCGCCGGTTCCCAGGGGGCCGGTTGAATACACCATGAGCGGGGACAGCTTTGAGCACCGGTTTTACACCGGCGATTCTATTCTGATTCCCGTTATGTCCCCCGAAGGCGAGCGGCAGGATTATTTCAAACTGGAATTGCTGGGCCTGGGCGAAGCGGTGACGATTCAAACCCCGGTGAATCCGGTGATAGTCGATCTGAGCCAGGACGCAAGCGTCGATCTTGACAATGACGGCGTATCAAGCGTCCGCATAGTCGCCGTAGACTACGCGAAAAACAACGCGGACATGGGGGTGTTGCTGCGCTTTGAACTGGGCAGCGCGCTGCCCATTGCGGCGGGGCCGGCGGATCCGTCCGCCGAGGCAGCGGGCGTTTCCGGCCAAACTGCGTCCACGGTGATTTTTTCATCGCCGAACCCGTATCCCTTTACCCTGCAGTCCAATTTCCAGGGCTACTGCATGTTCCGCTGGGAAGTCCTTATGGAGCGCGACCGCCAGGGCCGCAACGAACGGTACTTCCAGCGTTCCGACGAACTGAACATCCAGGCCCAGAACGGGATCCGCGTATGGGTTTCCAACGCCCAGGCGGCAAAATTTTCCGTCATCGGCGGCGGAAGGACCGTGCCCGTCGAAATTGGCGGCGCGGGCGAGGTGGTGGTGGCCGACATCAGATGGGTACGGGATGAAGACAACCGTTTCCGCCTGATAGTCGCCCGTCTCGAAACCTGAGCCGCTGAACCATTTGTGCGATATTTTTTAGACCCCTTCGGCTGCGCGAAAAATCAGGTTGACGCCGAAAACATGATGGCTGCCCTCAACGGCGCGCGCTGGTCTGCGGCGGACGATGCGGCAGATGCCGACCTTATCATCATCAATTCATGCGGGTTTATCGAAAGTGCCAAACGGGAATCGATTAACGCGGTTCTTGGCTGGCGAAAACTCTACCCCGGCAAAAAAATTCTGCTGGCCGGCTGCCTCGCGCAGCGCTATGCCGCCGAGCTTGCCGAATCCCTCCCCGAAGCGGACGCCCTTTTCGGCATCGAAGATGTTTTGGGCATTGTTGGGAAGGCGAATGCACTTTTTGTAGGGACCAGGGACTGGGGACTGGGGACTAGGGGTTGTTGTTCGGATAATAATATTACTTCTGAATTAGATTACGATATTTCGAAATCCGATTCTCAACGGAACCCAAAGGGCGGCGCTTCAGAGAATCGAGGTTCCCCTCTTGATCCCCATTCCCCAGTCCCGAATGCGGCAGAGCCGCACCCCCTGTCCCCAATTTCTTCAAACCGTCCGCTGCTGTCGATGCCGGGTTCCGCTTATGTGAAAATCAGCGAGGGCTGCGACAACTGCTGCTCTTTTTGCGCCATTCCCCTCATCCGAGGGCCGCTGTGCTGCCGTACCGCGGCGGACATTGTGGATGAATGCAGGGGGCTTCTGGCGAGGGGGATACGGGAACTGTGCATCATCGGGCAGGACATCGGCTCGTACCGCAGCGGAAGTTCGGGGCTGCCGGAATTGCTCGCCGCCGTTGCGGAGCTGCCGGGGAATTTCTGGGTGCGGCTTTTGTACATCCACCCCGATCACTTCCCCCTGCCGGTTCTCGATATAATGGAACGGGACGGGCGTTTCCTTCCCTATTTTGACATCCCCTTCCAGCACGCCTCGCCCAATATCCTCGCGGCGATGAACCGGCGCGGTACCGCGAAAGAATATCTCGCGCTGGCAAGGACAATCCGCCGCCGTCTTCCCGCATCCGTCATCCGCACCACGTTTCTGGTCGGCTTTCCCGGCGAAACCGAAGACGACTTTGCCTCCCTGCTGGATTTTCAGGCAAAGCTCCGGGCCGACTGGCTTGGCTGCTTCCCGTATTCCCGCGAGGAGGGAACGCCCGCTTATGCGATGAAAGCCAGGGTTCCCAAAAAAATCGCCGCCGCAAGGAAGCGGGAAGCCGAAGACCGGCAGGTAAAAATCACCGAAAGAAGGATGAACCGCTTTATCGGCCAAAACCTTGATCTGCTGCCGGAAGAAAAATTTGACGCAGGCGAGGGCTTGGAGGGCAAGCCCATCTGGCTGGGGCGCCTCTATTGTCACGCGCCGGAGGTTGACGGCGCCGCCGTAGTGGCCGGCGAAACTGCCCCGCTTGCAGCCGGGGCTTTGGTTCCGTGCACGGTGATCGCCCGCAGGGGATTCGATCTTGAAGTCCGGCTGGTAGGCAGCCGCTAATCCGCGTATTTTTTGTTGACTCCGGCAATGAAGCGGGGCTATAATGGGGCATTCTTCAGGAAAGCAAACAGGAGGGTTGATTTATGAAAACAAAAGCTGTTTTATTGGCAATTTTGGCAGGAATGCTGCTCCTGAACGCCTGTGTTGGCGTTAAAAACATGGGAGCATTTGATCCGTCGATTCCCCAGGACGCGCAGTGCCTTCTGGAAATTCGCAACAGCCTTGGAGTTATTCTGTTCAACGACCAGCCGGTCGATTGGTCGCCGAATAGTTCCCAGAACAGGGTAACGATATACCTCCCCCCGGGAAACCATACTTTTTCCGTGCGGTACTATAAAACAAGGAGTTATGATACCTATACCGAAACGAGGCAGATAACGACAAACATCGCCGGCACAGAATTTGCCCCCGGCGGCCGTTACCGGATCTTCAGGCAAAGTATGTTTTTGTCATCTAAAGTTAAGATCAAGGACGTTACCCCAAAGGAAAAAGAGCCGAGAAATTAGCCTGCGCGGTGACATCTATGGCATGGCCTGAGCGCAGGTAGTATAGCCATGCCCGTATTTTCTTTTTTGCCGATGCTGCGAAAAGATCAGATGCGGCCCGGCAATAACACGCCATCTGGGCGAGGTGCAGTTGGGCTGATTCTTCGCTGTCTGTTTTGAAATCCACCACATAGACCGTTTCGGCATCCTCAAAAACCAGATCGATAGTTCCGTTGATGAACATTTCGTCTTCCCCATCGCATAACAGGCTGCGGAATTGATACTCGCTTTTCCGGTTTTCCGCTTTTTGGGCAATGGCCCCCAGCGGCGATTGGACAAATCGCTGTGCAATTTCCCTGCCCGCGCCGAGCAATGTTTCGGCATCGGCGGGGCTTAACAGGCCGGCAAGCCCCAGCGGGATGACGGCTTCCTTCCGCGACAGCAGCGCTTCGGCGCAGATGTGGGCGATGGTTCCAAAGCCGGCATAGCCAAACTGCTCGCCGTCTTCCCCCTGCCGTTTCGCGTAACGGGCAATCAGCGCATCGACCCTGCCGAAAACATCCGCCGCGCCGCCGCCGGAAAATTCTTTGCTGACGATGAAATCTTCTGCGGTATGGGGTTTTTGAAAATGGTCGGGAAGGGCAGTCGGCGAAAAATGTCTTTTTGGCACATCGGGGGTTGCAATGACTGCGGCGTTTTCGTAGAACGGTTTAACCGTTTTGAAAAAGGAATCCAGCCCCTTTTGGTTGTTTGGAAAACGGCTGCCCTGCCGCTCAGCGTCAGGCGAATCCTGCTCGCTGTATGCCGGAATTTGTTCCAGGTTGAAAAAGAGCGGCGCGCCGCCGATGGATGGCACATTGCCGCCATCGCCTCCTGCCGGTATCTGTGCGGCGAATGCGCCCAGGCACAGGCCGAAAAAGGTATTGCCGTCAAGTATGGCATCGCCTTCAATGCTGTTTTTTTCGGCAGCACCCGCGGCTTTTATTGCAACGAACTGTTTTAATTGCAGGGGGAAAGCCTTGTCTTCGGATTCATCGCCCTGCTCTTTTTCCAGAGCTTTGCTGATCCCCAGACAGCCCGAAAGGTACAGTTCGTTTTCGGCGCGGGTCATGCCGACGTACAAAAGGCGGCGCAGTTCTGCGATTCTTTTTCCTTTTTCTTCCGCGAGCGAACGTTCCCAGAAATAATTACGCCTAATGTCCTTTATCGCGTCAATGCTCTGCGGCAGGGGCGGGTTGAGGGTCAGGCCGGCAGTACCGGTGTCAAAAATATCATCGCTGAAATCGTTTCTGCCTTTTTTGTCGCAGCAGGGAATAAACACCACGGGGAATTCCAGTCCCTTGCTTTTATGTATTGTTAACAGGTGCACCGCGCCAGAGCGTTCCAGCGGTATTTCAATGTCGCTTAACCGCTCGCCCGGTCTGTCCAGGCCCTGAATATAATCGGTAAACGCCGCAAGCCCCTGGTTTTCCCCGTCTGCCAGGGCTGCAATGTGAAAGAGGTAATCGTACAGGCCACGGTACGCGGCGGTTTTGGGGTTCCACTCGGTTTCATAGCGGTAGCCCTCGCCGTACCATAGTTCGCTCACCAGGGAACTGACCGGATCCGTGCAGGCTTTGGAGAGGATCTTTTCGTAGATGCGCCGTCCGTGGCTGTACTGCGCCCTGTCACATTCGGCAAGCAGGGAAAGCGGCTCATCGCCAAACACTGCCCCGCCTTCGTCGAGGGCGGCGAGGCAGATGGCAAGCCCCGGCAGGGAAAGTCCGGCGAAGGGAGAGCGGAGCATCTGTGCGTAGGCAGCCCTGTCCGCCGGGTAGGCGGCTAGGCGCAGCACCGACATTAGGTCGTTTACCGGGCCGCCGTAAAAAAAGCCGTTCAGATCTTCGCTGGCGTAGGGAATGTCTAATTGTAGCAAGTGTTTTTCAAAAAGATGCTGGGGGCTGCGGCTGCGAAAGAGGATCGCTATGTCGTCCGGCCGGTATTTCCCTTCGTCCAACAGCGCCCTGATTTTTTCGGCGACAAACCGCGCCTCGTTTTCCACCGGCGAAAGCAGTTCCGATTCCCCTTCGGGTTCATCGTCCGAGTCTACCTTATCCAATATGCACAGCGTCAGTTTCCCCTCGTTTTCCTTATGCGCGGCCAAAGGGGTGAACGCCGCTTCGTAGAGAGGCAAACCGCCCGAGTTGGGCGCAAAAGCGGCGGGGTATTTGTCGCCTGTTGCCGCTGTTTTTCCATGCGGGTCAAACTCATGGCCGCCGAAGATCGTGTTAAACGCCCCGATTAACAACGGCGCAGATCGGTAGTTGGTCGCAAGGGGCAGGTCGCTGCTGCCAAGCTCTTTTTGCAGTGCGCGGAATACCGAGACATCGGCCCCCCGGAAACGGTAGATGGACTGCTTTTCATCGCCAACGAAAAAGAGTTTCCCGCTGGACAGGTGTTCTGCGGGCGGTATTCCGTTAGTTGTAATTGATACGTCTTCCGCCAGAAGGTACAGCAGGTCTTTCTGCAGATCGTTGTTGTCCTGGAACTCGTCGATCATAATCGCCTTAAGCGATTCTTTTTCGCTCTGCCGGATGTCGTGCTGTTCCAGAAGGATCGTCCTTGCAAGGCGGGCAATGTCGGTAAATGTCAAAATCCCTTCGGCGCGTTTTCCGTCCAGGTAGCGGCATTGCAGATCGGACAGCAGCGCAAGCGTTGAATAGATTAGTCCCGCCTGCAAACAAAATACGATGAGCGAAGAAAATTCGCCGAACATGTCCCGCAGTTCCTGTACTATCTCCTTTGCCGGATTTTTTTTGGGTGACCCCTTCCGCATGTCCAGGCCGCACAGTGATGAAAAAAAAGTAAGCGTTTGCGATAGCGCTTTTTGCAGGGGATGGTTTTCCGCCCATTCGACAAGGCTCGAAGGAGCCGAGGTTCTGTGCGGTAATTCCGCAATTTGGTTGAAGTAATCGCGCAGTTCCCCCTCGCCCGGAAAAACAGCGCTGCCGCTTTCGTATTGATCCAAAAGCGGGGCAAGATCGACGTGGTACTTTTCATTCCCCCGGTACACCGATGCAAGCTCGTTCAGCTTTCCGCCGATAACGCCGCATTGCCTGTTCCATTCGCCGCAGATGATCGCGCATTGTCCGGCAAAGTCACGCCTGCAATCGGGGGCGGCGTCAATGTGGGTGTAG
>WRJO01000051.1 GCA_009778545.1 Treponema sp.
CTTCGGGCCGGGCATGGGCGGCGGCCATTTAACGCGCTGCATGGCGCTGGTCAGCGGGCTGCGGGCAATGGACAGGGAAGCGTGGCTCTATCTGCCCGCCGTTACAGACGCTGCCACTGTCGCTTACGGCTTGATAACGGCAAATGACTTTAACAAAAATTGGCTCGTTACCGAAGCTTTCCTGCACGATAAAAAATTTGGCTGCATTCTGCTGGATCGCTTCCAAACCCCGCAGGAAGAACTTGCCCGCTGGGCAGAGCTTGCCCCCGTCATCGGCATTGATGAAGGCGGCGCAGCACGGAATGCCTTTGATTTTCTCATTGACATTTTACCGGGAACCGGGAAAAGAAAACCTAACATCGCCGATCCTTCGCTATTGCCGCTGCCGGAAAAACCGGATCGCCAAAAAGAAAATAACTGCGGAGTAACACTGAATACCCCCCTTAAAATATTGATAACCTTCGGCCATGAAGATGCCGCCGGACTGGGCCCAGCCATCGCGCAAACGCTCGCACCAGAAGAATCAAATGAAATGGAGATCACCTTCCTGAGAGGCACACTAAAATCCCACCTCCCTGATTCCCGCTCCCTGATCCCCATTCCGCAGTCCCTGAATATTTTCGAATCAATTCCCAACTTGAATAAACAACTCGGCAAATACGATCTGATAATCACCCACTACGGCCTTACCGCGTTTGAGGCGCTGTATGCGGGCGTACCGGTTTTGCTGGTTTCGCCCAGCGCATACCACGAAAAGCTGGCAAAAAAGGCGGGCTTCTTTTCGCTGGGCGTGGGAAAAAACGCTGCGGCAAAAATCACCAGCGTGCTATTCGCCGACGGCAAGCTCAATCCCGCTTTTATCGAAAGCCTGAAAAAACGCTGCGCCGCCCTTGCCGCGCGGCACAATCTCGATCACCCGCCGCGCCAAAGCCTTGCGGAACTGATCGGCAGTTTTACCCCGGACGCAGGCCAGAACTGCCCCGCCTGCGGCTCAAAGAAAAATCCATCCGCAATTCATCAAACGACAGTCTCTGTTCTCGCCCGTTTTCCGGAGCGCACGTACATCCGCTGCAAACACTGCGGGGTGATAAGCATGAACCGGCTTACCCCGCCGCCCGTCGAGTACGGCAGGGAGTACTTTTTCGAACAATACCAAAAGCAGTACGGCCTTACCTACATCGAAGATTTTCCGAATCTCACCGCGATGGCAAAGCGGCGGCTTGCCTTGATCAAGTCCCTGCTGCCCGCCGCCAACGGCACGCCGCTGCCGCTGCTCGACATCGGCTGCGCCTACGGCCCCTTTCTCGCGGCGGCGAAAGAAGAAGGCTTTTCCCCGCAAGGCATCGACCCCGCGCAGGATGCCGTCGATTACGTCACCCAAACCCTCGGCATCCCCGCCGCGCAAAGTTTTTTCCCGCCGCTACCCCAGTCCCTAGTCCCCAATGCGGCAAAGCCGCACCCCCAATCCCCTTTCTCTGTTGTCACGCTGTGGTACGTTATTGAGCATCTGCGCGGCTGCGTTCCCGCGCTGGCGGAGATACGGAATTTACTCAAACCGGGCGGGATGCTGGCTTTTGCAACCCCTTCGTATTCGGGGATTTCAGGACGCGCTTCACTAAAGGATTTTCTGGAGCGCAGCCCGGCGGATCACTGGACGATATGGTCGCCGGCGATGTGCAGGAAGGCGCTGAAAGCGGCGGGTTTTAAAGTGAAAAAAATCGTTATCAGCGGGCATCACCCGGAACGCTTCCCGCTGCTGGGAAAATATGCCCGCGGCAGCAAAGGCCCGCTGTACGCACTGCTGCTGGCGGCCAGCAAAATTTTTGCCCTGGGCGATACCTTCGAGGTGTATGCGGTCAGCGTCGGGGAAAACAGCCGTTCCGGCTAAGCTAGTACTTTGTCCAGCCAGTCCCGTTTCTCACATAGGTTCCGGCGGCCCCGTCCTGGCGGGCATAAAAGCTGACAAGGCCGGCTTCAAAGCCATAGTTTCCCATGGCGGTGCCGCTTATGTTTGCCGGAAGGACGGCGCTGTTTATGGTATTTCCCGCGAAAATACCGTAGGAGTACCTGGAACCGACGACCCTTTCAATTCCCTCAGGAATGGACACATAGCGGATGGTATTATTTTCCCTTCTGCGGGCAGTCCTGGCTGTTGAAAATGCCTTGTTCCCCACCTCCCTAAGGCCGGCGGGCAGGGTAACGGTGATCAGGTTGTTGTTCTGAAACGCCCATCCGCCAATAACCTCAAGGCCGCTTCCAAACCTTGCGTAGGTCAGCCGGCAGTTATAAAAAGCGCGGGCGGCGATTTTGGTTACCGTATCGGGAATGACCACGCTGCGTATTTCCTTGTTATTTTTGAAAGCCCCTTCGCCGATTACCGTTACCGGAAGGCCGCCGAAAGTTAGCGGTATCACTACATTTTCCACATCCCCGGTGTACTTAATGATTTCGACGGTGCTGTCGGGCAAGTGCCTGATCTGAAACATATCCTCGGTAACGGTGCGGTATGCGCCTTCCTGCGCATTGCGTTCTTCGGCGGCCTGCTGCTGCTGCGCCAATGCCGATTCCTGCGCCGCTGCCAGCCGCCGCTCAATCTCCGGTTTTTCAACCGCCAGCCATTCTTCTCGTATCCTCTTTGCCTCTTCCAGCCGTTCCCTGTAGAGTTCGTTGGAATATGCCAGTCCCGCCGCTTCTTCAAAAGCGGCAACAGCGCGGTCGATGTCCTGTTCTGACGGCCCTCCTTCCGTTAGCCAGTACGGCTGCAGCGCGATTTCGCCGTAACGGGAGTCTGCCGCAGAATCGCCGCCGGTCGGACCGGCCAGCCCTTTGGCCCATGCTCTGAATTGTTCAAACCGCCCCAGATAGTAATTGCCCTCATGGAACCTGTCAGCCGCAATATCTAGCTGCGCCGTGTCCGCCCCCAGTTCCGCGCCCCTCCCGGAAGAACCGCTTGAAGCGCACGAACCGGCCAACAGTGCAAATGCCCCCGCCAAAAAAAATGCCGCAAAAATATTCTTTTTAATGGTGAAATCCCTCCTTGGTGTTTGTACCCTTCGATACACGCCTTTACTACTATACTCCGAATAATCGGCTGATTTCAAGGCGCAATAATTTCTTGATTGAATGCGGAGGCGACATCCAGGCCGCATTTGATGAATTAAAAATGTGACTGGCAGATTGACGTTTTTTTATACTTTTGTTATACTTTTAATATGAAAACGGCAATTTCTCTGCCCGACAGAGTCTATTTTGAAGCGGAAAAAACCGCCGAAACCCTGGGAATCTCAAGAAGCGCATTATATGTCAATGCCTTGACAGATTATTTGGAAAAAAACAGTCGAAAGAATATAACCCAAAAATTAAATGAGGTATATGGTGATACTGATTATTATAAAGAGTTTGAACCAATAGCAAATGCAGCACTGGAGTGCATAAGAGAAGCAACGAAAAATGATACGTGGTGAATTATGGTGGGCGGAATTTGGGATCCCGTATGGAAGTGAAACCGGCTATACCAGGCCGGTGCTTATAGTACAGGACGATGGTTTTAATCAGAGCAAAATCAGAACTGTAATTGTATTGCCCCTGACAACAAATTTACGTTTGGCAGAGGCACCCGGCAATGTTTTTTTGCGGAAAAGGGAAACAAAGTTAGCCGGTGATTCTGTAATAATGGTTGCACAACTCTATGCTTTGGATCGCGGCAGGTTTAAAGAAAAAATATCAAAGGTTACCAAAGAAATAATGGAACAGGTGGAATCGGGAATGAAACTGGTTTTGGGAATAAATCAATAAACAAGGTATCAACATGCAGGAACGAATAATCATCCTTGGCGCCGGCGTTATGCAGGGGCCGGCAATCAGAATCGCGCAGGAACTGGGTTTGTATGCCGTGGTGGTGGACGGCAGTTCATCCGCCCCCTGTATCGCCATGGCGGATCGGTTTGAACACATCGATCTGAAGGACAAGGAAGGGATCGAAGCTTTTGCCCGCTCGCTGCAAAGTTCGGGCGGCCTGGAGGGGATAATGACGGCGGGAACCGACTTTTCCGCTACGGTCGCCTGGGTCGCCGAGCGGCTGGGGCTGCCGGGGATACCCTACGAGGCGGCGCTGAATGCGTCGGACAAGTCCCGTATGCGCGCCTGCTTCAAAAAAGCCGGAGTCCCCTCGCCGGAATTTATCACCATTACCGCTGAGGATTCTTTCCCCAATATTAACGCACGGAGGCACGGAGGCACGGAGTTTTGGGAAAACAACCTGACCTTCCCGCTGGTGGTGAAGCCGGTTGACAACATGGGGGGCAGGGGCTGCCGGCGCGTTAATTCTATGGAAGAACTGGGCGATGCGGCGGTGGATTCACTTCGCTTTTCCCGGTCGGGGCGCGCCATTGTGGAGGCCTTTATGCCCGGGCCGGAATTTTCCGTGGATGCCATCGTGTACCGGGGCGAGATTATGATCTGCGGCCTGGCCGACCGGCACATTTTTTTCCCGCCCTTCTTTATAGAGATGGGCCACACCATGCCCACCAACTTTCCTCCGCTGCAGCAGCGGGCGCTGCTTACCGCCTTTTGCGACGGGGTTCGCGCCCTGGGGCTGGCGGGCAGGGACAGCGTGGGCGCGGCAAAGGGCGACATCAAGCTGACCCCGCAGGGGGAAGGCGCCGAGGCGCCAATGATAGGCGAAATCGCCGCGCGGCTTTCCGGGGGCTATATGTCCGGCTGGACCTACCCCTACTCGTCCGGGGCGCAGCCCATCCGCGCCGCCATCCTCGCCGCCATGGGACGCAAGCCGGACGGCATCGCCCCGCAGAAAGACTGGACCAGCGCCGAGCGGGCCTTCATCTCCATACCCGGCACGGTCAGGGCAGTTACCGGCGTCGAAGCGGCGCGGGAAACGCCCCATGTGCACGACCTGTTTTTCCGCGCCGCCCCGGGCGACAAGGTGCAATTCCCCGTAAACAACGTTTCCAAATGCGGCAACGTGATCAGCGCCGCCCCCGGCCGCGCCGCCGCCGTAGAAGCAGCCGAAGCCGCCGCCCGCTCGATCCTGATCCGCCTCGACCCCGCAGACGAAGAAACCGCCTCCTTCCTCAGCGCTTCTTCCGCTTTCCCCCCCAGCGCGTTCCAGCTAACCGCCGAACTCCAGGCCGAGCTAGACGCGCTGCCGGAGACATCTATCTCAAATTTCATCTCACGGAGGCACGGAGGCACAGAGGAGGGCGGGTTGTCTGCTAACGGCGCATATCCAACCTTATCCCCTGACATCCGTGAGATTTCGAAGGAGGTGGAAGAACCTTCGGACGAAAACTCAGTGCCTCAGTGCCTCTGTGTGGATCATACCGAAGCAAGCCTCGCGTTGTATCCATTTCCGGCCTTTATAAAATCCGGGCTGAAGGACTATGTTGGCCGCAGTGTACAGGAGAGCCTTGAGGCGGTACGGTCGCTTACCGGCCTTTCCCTGCCCGAATTCACGGTAGAAAACACAGAATCTTCCGATAATAAAGGGAGATACCTGGGAAAAGGCTTCTGGGCGGCACTGGCGCGGGGCGGATACCAGGGAGCGGTGTATTATATCGACCGTTACAAGCTATTCTAAAATGTCAGATTTTAGAATAGCTACTAATGAAAATATAGTTTTGCAGGCCGATAGGCCGAAAAACTATAAGAGGCAGTACCAAAATAACCGATTTTGGTACTGCCTCCTGGGAGGGATAATTGAAACTCAAACGCATATTGCTGATTCTTCTGCTGATTCCGGTGCAGATTCAGGCGCAGACCCGGGTCCTCACCCTTGATCAGACACTCAATACCCTATATTCGCTGGATTCGGGCGGACAAAAAGAATTCCGCTGGGACCCGTTCTTCCAGGAAGGCTCCTTCTCCATCGGGGGGCATTACGGAGTCTTTTCCACGGCGCCATCGGCAGGGGCTGCCGGCTACCTCCTGCTGGACAACCGGGACATCTACTCCGTCCCCTTGCCCTACCTTAACAGGGGCGAACTGGTCTTCCCCGAACCCTTCGTGCAGACAGCCAGAGAAGCCTTCTCCCGCAGCATCGGCGAGAACAGTTCCCACTACCGGATCGCCGCCATCATCATCGATCCGGGGCACGGGGGAAAAGACCCGGGCGCGACAAGCAATCATACGATAAACGGAAGGATGCAGAAGGTAATTGAAAAGGACATCAACCTTAACGCTTCGCGGATGCTGCGCGACATGCTTGCCTCGGCGTACCCCGACAAACGCATACTGATGACGCGGGAGCGAGACATCACCATGTCCCTTGGAGAACGTTCCGATATTGCCAACTCAATCCCCATCAGGGGAAACGAGGCGATCATCTATATTTCAATCCATGCCAATTATGCCAGTAACCGGAACGTCAGGGGCTATGAGGTGTGGTACCTCAACCCGGAGCACCGGCGCAACCTGCTGGACGAATCCCATTTCCCCGATTCCCCCGAACTGCGCCAGATCATGAACCTTATAACGGAAGAGGCATTCACTGCGGAAAGCATCAGAATAGCCGAATCGATCCTCGGATCCATGAGGGCGGCAATGGGCCAGACCATGCCTTCGCGCGGCTCAAAAGCAGAAAATTTCTCCGTTGTACGGCGGAGCAACATGCCGGCGGTGCTGGTGGAACTCGGCTTTGTCAGCAACCGGGAAGACGTCCTGCTTATGACCTCCGACGCGCACTTGCGTAAAATGGTTGAAGCGGTGTATAAAGGGATAGCCGATTTTGTAAGCGCATTTGAACATTCAGGGGGATTTATCGCCGCGCGATGAATGGAAAAACAGGTAACTTGCAGGATGCTTTCGACAAACTCCGCCCCCTCCCGTCATGGCTGAAGATGCGGAAAAAGCGGCTTTTGCTGGTTTTTCCCGCCGCGCTGGCCCTTGCGGCATTGATCGATTTTTTTGCTTTGGGGCTTGCCAGAAGGACATTTTTGTTTTATACTGTAGACAGTGGCATTGTAACCGTAGAGGAAAGAATGCTGCGGGTTTCGGGGGGGAATTTGCTGCGCCCCGCATCCCGGGAGGTAGATATCGCCCGGTATGTGCAGGAAGCGCTTTTGGGGCCGGTTTCGCCGGATTCCCTTCCGCTGTTCCCCAGGGAAACAAGGCTGAAGTCCCTGATGTACCGGAACGGGGTGGTTTACGCGGATTTTTCGGAAGAAGCGGTCTTGCCGCCCCTGGAAGGAGGAGAGGTTTTGACGAACATGCAAACCCTCCAGGCCGGCATTGCCAGGAACTTCCCATATGTCCGGGACCAGCGCTTCTTTATCGAAGGAAAAGCCGCATATGCGGCGGAATTCCGGCGGGCGGGCGAACCGGCCGGCCTTGAGAGGCAGCGGTAAGCCGTCGGCAATGAATTTGGCAAATGCGAAATTCAAGCGATTTGTTGTTGACAAAAAGGCTTGAATTCGTTAAATTCTTAGCAACGCTAAGATTTAGATCAATGTGATTTATTGAAAGGAGCTGTGCATGAAAAAGATGCTCATTCTTGTCGCCATCGTATCATTAGTGGCTGGGTCCCTGTTTGCCGAAGAAGCCGTGCTTATCGACTTCAGCAAATTAGCAGCGGATATTCACGTCTCCGTCGGTCCGAATGATGAGGACGACACGCCGAATCAAAACCGCGCCACCATGATGGATTATTCCGGCGTCCGGTTCGGTGGGTCATTCACCGAGGAACAGAAAAGCGTGATGCGGACCTCGCTCGCCATTGCCAACTGGGAAGTATTGCTTGCTTCGTCAGCGCGAACCGTAAACAACATGGTTCGGAGCTACACCCGTGAAGCCCAGTCCAAACAGTGGGGTACAGTCATGGGCGCCCGTATCCACTTCCCCGTGGAAAGCTACAACTCATGGGCAGTCATCAAGCCGCCCTTTGAGATCCCCGCGTTTGAGCCGCAGGCCGATGTCCAGGATGATGGAACCATCGAGCCAGCCGATGACAGCAACGGCATTACCGGCCCCAGCCGCTTTGAAGACGGCTTTGGCGTAGTAAAGAACGTCGGGACCATCAAATCCCTTGCGGTCAACGTGTACGGCCTGAACTTCCCCCACGGACTTTCCGCCCTCGTTATTGACGGGTCGGGCAACCAGAAATCCATGTTCATGGGCTATCTGACCTTTGACGGATGGGGAGAGCTTCGCTGGGACAACCCCGCCTACATCCAGGAAGTACGGAACCGCGACCTCCGCCTTATCCCCCTGTATCCCGAGTCCACGCCCTTTGTAAAGTTCGCGGGCTTTGAGATCAAGCGCGATGCGTCCAGGGTAGGCGGCGATTTCATCACCTACTTCAAAGACGTAAAACTCATCTACGACAAAGCGGTTCTCGACACCGATCGGGATATTGACGATGAAAGCCTCTGGCGCATTATCCAGGATCGCGAAACTGCCCGCAAAGTTTGGGAGATGGAACGCTTTGGCCAGAACCAGGTACTCCGCTATCTGGATTCCCAAAAACAGGCAACCGAGAGCACATTTACCCCCACGGCGACCAACGAATAAGATCGCCTGACTAACAGGAAGCTGCCTGAAAATCGCTCTTGGTTTTCAGGCAGTTTTTTTGTCATGAAAGATGCAGCTAATCCGTCAGTTTCAAGTCCCGGAGCGGAAGTTACCGTCAACAAGAACAGTTTCCGGCTGGCGTTTGAAGTAGGCGCCGAAGAGCGGTACCTTGTTGCGAAAGACCTTGAAGGGCTTTTGGATAAGGTGTTTTCTTCGCTCGATTCTCCCCCCACGATCAAGGTACGGACCAAAAAATTCGCAAGCTATTATAAAAAATACCTCTCGCTGCTTAAATCGGGAATCGACCATCCGCGCATCAACGACCTTATAGGCATACGGATCATCTGCCCCTTTATTGAGGATCTTTCTGTTGTTGAAAATATGGTTAAGGGGCATTTCGAGGTTGTAGAGGTTGAGCGGAAAGGGAACGATACCTTCAAGGAATTCGGCTACGAGTCGACCCATCTCCTGATAACGATCCCACCGGACATTGCGGAGAGGCACCGGCCAGCAGGCTGCGATCTTGCCGAAATACAGATTCGCACGATATTGCAGGATGCCTGGGCGGAGGTGGAGCACGAACTGTTCTACAAGGCGGATTTTAATCCCTTTGACGCGCCGATGAAGCGCAAGCTTGCCGCCGTTAATGCCAGCCTGTCCCTTGCCGACATTGTGTTCCAGGAGATACGTTTCTACCAGAAGCAGCTTAACAACCAACTGCTGAAGCGCCGCGAGACCTTCTACCAGAAAATTGAAGACTCAACCGATGCCCTGCTTTTTTCCGGTATGCCTGTTCAAGCACCGCATGAGCCGGAAGCGGTTTTGGCTGACGCGGAGAAAGGTTCTATCGACGACCTGTTGCTGGGCGCCCTGAAAGCCCACAACGAAAACCGGTTTAAGGATGCCATAACATCCTATACGCGGATCCTTGAGCTCAGGCCGGACGAGATGATCTGCTCGCTTATCTACAAGCACCGGGGCATGGCGAATTTTGCCCAGTCCAATTATCAGGACGCTATTTCGGATTTTACCTGCGCCATCGATTTGGATGCCAAGTCCAACCGTGTCTACTACTACCGGGGCGTCGTACATTCCGTTCTGAAAGAGTATCAGAAAGCGATTGATGATTTTACTTCTTCGCTGGGCATAAACCCCTACCAGGCGTTCTGCCTGTTCAGGCGCGGCCAGGCGTACTACCACATCGGCGACTATCCCCAGGCCCTCGCCGACTGCGAGGCTTCCCTTTCGATGGAGCCGCAAAACGAGACCGTCCAGAAATTCCGCTCCCTGCTCCACGACAAGCTAAAGATGTAAGGCTTGACATAGAAGCCATTTTTTTTGTAAGTTTTCCATAGTAAGCATGGATTTTTTGCGAAGCGAAAAATCCCAGGTGCTAAAAAAAACTCAAGGAGTTTTTTTTAGCATCCAGTCTCCATCGTCTAGGGGTTAGGACACGAGGTTTTCATCCTCGCAACGGGGGTTCGATTCCCCCTGGAGATGTCACCAATAAAAAAAGCTCCACTGGAGCTTTTTTTATTGGTGTTGGAGTTTTGCCAAAGGCAAAACTCCGGACGGTTTCTGCTTTAGGGGGAATCGAAACGGAGCGCTCCTGAAGAATTTTCCAATGCAACGCATTGTAAAGAAAAATGCCGGTACAGGACGTACCGGGGAGCGCGTAGGCGGCCTGGAGGGAGCAAACAGGACGTTTGCGACTGGAAGGCGATTCCCCCTGGAGATGTCGTAAAAAAAAGCTTTACTTCCGTATAGCGGGCTGATATAATCAAAATCTATGATATAATCTTCGTTTGAAATGCCCAGTTGGGCAAAACACTATTTTGGAGGTTTGATATGAGAAGGATTATTGGTTTTGCAGGAATGGTAGTGCTACTGTCGGTACTTGTATTGGCCTGCGGCACTTCGGGAGGGGCAAAAACGCCGATGGATGCCGGAACCTATACCGCAACGGTAAGGGGCATGCACGGCCCGCTTTCGGTGCAGGTTGAGCTGGGTACCGATGCCATTAACAGCGTTAAGGTAACAAGCCATGCGGAGACGCCGGGAGTGAGCGACTGGGCGGTGGAATTGATCCCACAGCGGGTTGTTGAAAACCAGTCCCTGGCGGTGGATGTGGTTACCGGCGTAACAATAACCAGCCATGCGATTTTAAGCGGGGTTGAAGACTGCCTTACCCAGGCCGGGGCGAAAGTATCCGAATATAAGAAAACGATTCGGACCGCCAAAGCCCCGAACCAGTCGCTCGCTGCGGATGTCATTATCGTGGGCGGCGGCGGCGCCGGCCTTGCGGCGGCGAATGCGGCGGTCGAGAAGGGCGCGTCGGTCATCCTCATCGAGAAATCGGGCTTCCTGGGCGGCAATTCAATAATGGCGGGCGGTATCTACAACGTAGCCAACACAAGGCAGCAGGATGCCTTCAGGGGGGGGCCAGGCGAGGAAAAGCTGGTTAACGACGCCCTGGCGGAAGAACCCATTAGCGACGAGCATAAGGCAATGCAGGATACGGTCCGGGCAGAATTTGAGGCTTTCAAAAATTCCAACAGGACGATTTATGACAGCCCGTCATGGCATGCCCTCCAAACCTGGAACGGCGGTGACAAAATTGCCGTTCTTCCCATTGTTTACGAGATGACATCCAATGCCCTTGCCGGAAAGGAATGGCTGGAAAGCATGGGAATGGAATTCGAGCCTTATGCCAACCAGGGTACCGGTTCTCTGTATCCGAGGACGCTGACTGCGGTGCTCCCCAACGGGACCGGCTATATTAATGCCTTCCGGAATGGGCTGGTGAACAAGAACGGCTATACCCTGCTCATGGAAACTGCAGCCAAGGGTTTGATTACCCAGGGCGGCAGGGTTGTAGGCGTTAATGCCGAAGGCAAGACCGGCAATAAAATAACGCTCAGGGCAAATAAGGGCGTTATCCTCGCTACCGGCGGTTTTGCGGGCAATGTCAAGCTGCGGCAGCAGTATTGCCAGGGCGAGAAATGGCCCGATCTTGGGCCAAGGCTCAATACGTCAAACATGCCGGCAGTAACCGGCGACGGGATATTCTTCGCAAGGGATGCCGGCGCCCAACTGGTCAATATGGATCAGATACAGCTGCTGCAGGTTTGCAACCCCATAACCGGCGCAACCGGCGATATTGCCCACGGAGGCAAAGGGGTGCAGGGCTATTTCTTTATCAACAAAGAGGGTAACCGTTTTACACGCGAGGACGGCAGAAGGGACGAAGTTTCCATTGCAATCATGGCGCAGACCGATAACATGTGCTATCTGGTCGTAAGCGCCGATGCAATCGAAGACCCTGCCAATTCTTTCACGCTGGATGGCAGGTCTGTCGCCTACATGCTGGAAAACAACATCTCTGATTTTGTTACAGCGCCTACCCTGGCCGATTTGGCAAACATCCTTGGCGTCAGCGCGGATAACCTGGCTGCAACCGTGAACAACTTCAACAGCCATGTCGATTCCCGGACTCCCGACGAGTTTGGCCGCGTGCTGTATACCATGAAGCTTACCAAGGGGCCATGGTACGCATATCCCCGCAAACCTGCGGCCCACCATACGATGGGCGGTGTGCGGATCGATGAAAGCACCCGCGCCCTCAAAGCTGACGGTACGCCGGTTCCCGGCCTGTACTGTGCCGGTGAAATTACCGGGGTCGTCCACGGCGGCAACCGCCTGGGCGGCAATGCCCTTGTAGACTTTACGGTGTTTGGCCGCATAGCAGGCACGTCCGCCGCAGAAGGCAAGTAATTTTCTCGGGGCTGCAGGCAAAAAGGGGCTGTCCGGAAAGGATTATTCCGGGCAGCCCTTACATCGTTAGCGCTTCGGCGATTCCGTCTGATTGTAAATCGGCATAGAGCAGTAGTTCCCTTTCCCCACCGGCTTCGTCGCGGTAGCGGATAACCAGGCGGGGAACGTCTGCCGAAAAAATCTTTTTGTACCACTTTGTTTCTTTGTGCAGAACGGCAGATACGATTCTGCCGGCGGGGATAAAAATGGTCTTTTCCCTGGGGGGATCGTCAAGAGAGCCGATGCGTGCAAGGGCAGTAAACCAGTTTGTCTGAGGAAAATGGTGGAAGCGAAAACCGCCGGAAGTGGCAATGATAAGCCCCCACATCGGGTTCCCCGGCGGATTGTCGAACTCATCCCAGCCGGACACATACTGCCCCAGGCTGCGGGCAACAACCTTTTCCCCGGTATTTTGCTCGTATTCGGCCCAAAAATCCGCCGGGCTTTTGCCCTTCTTTGCCGCCCTGTCGGCAGAATTATGCTTCACCATTCAAGCATAGCGGCTTTTGGGGATTATTGCCACAGACTGCCCCGCTGCGCAAATATTTTTGCTTGACTTTTTGGGTTTGCGGCTGTATACTTATGCCATGAACCTCAAATCAGTGCTAACGACGGATACGATCAACCTTCATTTGAAAGGTACTACCAAAGATCAGATAATCAACGAATTGCTGGACATTTTAGTGGCTGCAAAAAAAATTACCGACAGGGAAGCGGCCTTCAGCGCGGTTATGGATCGCGAGCAAAAGATGTCTACCGGGATGAAGCACGGCATCGCCATTCCCCACGGAAAGAGCAATACGATTGCCGATCTTGTCGCATGCATCGGCATTTCGGACAAGCCGGTTGATTTTGATTCCCTCGATCATGAGCCGTGCAGAATCTATATCATGACGCTTTCTCCGGTAGAAAAAACCGGTCCGCACCTTCAATTCCTTGCCGAAATCAGCCTGCTCTTCAAGAGCTCCGAAAAACGCCAGGAGATCCTCAACGCCCAAACGCCGGAAACAATCCTTAAAATCCTCTCCGAGTAAAAAAAAAGCGGCGATTTTACACGCCGCTTTTTCCAAATGATTGTATCGTCTCAGTTGCCTATCTGGCTTATGGCGTTCTGCGCGAGGGTTTTTACCGCCGGGGTCCAGTCAAGCGAGATGACGGCGTTCAGCGCCGGCCGGCCTATGGGGCGCCCGGTTTGGCCCAGCGCGGGGATAACCGCCCTGACCATCTGTTCGTCTTCCTGCCTGATGTTGCCGCTCTGGCGTTTTGCGTTCAAATCCATAAGGAACGTTGAAAGCCGCCGGGCGGACTCGTCGGTTCCCTGCGAGGCAAGCGCCGCGATGGCCCTGAGCTTTTCGTCGCTGTCAAAGCCCTGGGTATACGACCGTTCCAGAAGCGGGTAAATCGATTCGTCTTCGGTCTTGTAGCGGTTGATCATGTTGATCGCCAGCTTCCTCATGCTGGCAAGGGTGGTCCGCAGCTGCACGTCGCTGGTAGAACCCCTCCAGCCTTCGGCAAGCGCCGCTACGGCAACGCTGACTTTGTTCTGCGGGCTTACATCCGCCGCCTCAATGGTCTGCAGGGCGGTGTACTTGGTGGGATAGCTGTATCCCGGACCTTTGACAACTTCCATCATGAACGGCGTCGGGTCTTTTGCGATAAGGGGCAGCGACCGAAGCGCCTGGTCCTTTATCCTGTTTGAATACCAGCCGGTTGCGGCAAAGAAAACGGGAAGGTAGCCGGAAGGATCCCCGAATTTTTCCAGAGAGATAATGGCGCCAAAGGCGATCCGTTCTCCGGTAAGGCGGTCGGTGGTGGGCGCGGCGTTGACGCTGTTAAGGACGCGGATTACCTGGGGAAGGTAGTTGGTCGCGCGGATTTTGCCGAGCGCCATGAGCGCTTCTGCTTTGACCAGCGGCGCGGAAAATGCTTCTACCACCAGCCACAGATCCGGCGCGGCCTGGGTATATTTTTCCGCCCCCAGCAATGCCGAGAGGATCATCGCCTGTTCGTCGGCGGCGTTTTTCTCGGTAACGTTGCGGATGTTCTTGTACTCCGAGACAAGCCTCCTCAGCGCCTTTGCATAAAATTCACCTGCGCCGGTGAGCTTTGCTTCCGCCATACTCTGCAGAATGTCCAACTGTGCAGAATTGGTAAGTGATGAATTGTAGAGGTATGCGTATATGTCTACCTCTTCCGGGCCGGCGAAACAAAAAATCGCCGTTATGATAAGCAATGCTAAAAAAATCAGTGGCCTTTTCATGATTCACCTCCTCCTTTACCGGCGAGGCGGCCGGAAAGTATATTCGTACTGCATGATCTGTTTTGACTCGCCCTGGATGTTATCGATCGTTTTTCGGGTCAATTCCCCGTCCTGTCCGTATTCGTTGGTGACGAGCAGCTGCACCGTACCGTCTGCCGCAGCCTGTTCGTTACGAATCTCCTGGCCGTTCTGCCATGTCGCGCGGATGTTCGTGGTTACCCTGCCTTCGGCGTTAAGCACCTGCTGGCTGATAAGGTTGCCCTGCCCGTCATAAGAAAACCTGGTAGAGCTGATCGCGCTTTCCGAGAAATCCCTCGTTTCGGACATGAGCATTCTTCCCTGGTTGTCGAACGTGTAAACCGTTTCCGCAAGCTTGTCGCCCGCGCGGTTCTTGATGATGCGGCTTGTGCGGTTCCCCCTGTTGTCGTAGGAATACTCGTAGGTAGAAACTACTTTGCCTTTGTTGTCTACAAGGCTTTCTCGCCACAGCTGCCCCTGCGGGTTATACTGGTATACGACACGATTCTTCAGGCGGCTTTCCACATCTCTGGTTATCTTTGTCGTAACAAAACCCTTGTCTTCGTTGTAGGCATATTCGACCTGTTCGAGCATTGCCCCCGAAGCCGAAAACCGTGCCTCGTTTTCTAC
Source organism: Treponema sp. (assembly GCA_009778545.1). Classification (GTDB taxonomy): domain Bacteria; phylum Spirochaetota; class Spirochaetia; order Treponematales; family Breznakiellaceae; genus WQXQ01. The sequence goes on from WRJO01000051.1 coordinate 15,245, forward strand.
ATGGTTAAAACCATTGTCCCATTCAAAGGTGGTGTATTCATCAAGAGTGCCATCTTCAAAATAAATCGACTGCTTCATTTCGAATGGCTCGCGCCCACCGGACGCACCTGTCTGCCTTCTGCCACCGCCGCCGGCCTGGGCCCATAAACCCATTGAGAAAACCAAGGCTACAATAAAAAGGATGATGTTTCGCATAGTCTTCACTCCCTTATATGTAAATATGCTATAATCAACATAATAATACCGCAATACCACTGAACAAACAAGCCTGTAAATGCGTAAGTTACAAATATTTTTTTGGGGGGCAGAAAGGTGAGAATTGTCAATAGTTCGATACTTGACGGCGAGGGAAGGGCCCTGATTTTAAGGGGGGCAAACCTGGGGGGAAGCTCAAAAATCCCCTTTGGAGAGCCGGGCCGGGGCCTGCGCCCCGAATCGCTCAAAAACCCCGCCGAAGCCTCGTTTGTGGGGCGGCCTTTCCCGCTGGAGGAGGCAGAAAGCCATTTTGACCGCCTTTCCCGCGCCGGAATGACCTTTTTGCGGCTGATTGTCACCTGGGAAGCCCTGGAACACGCCGGGCCGGGCCAATATGATGAGTCTTATCTGGCATATTTGCGAAAAATTCTGCAAATTGCCGAACAAAAGGGCATTTCGGTGTTTATCGACCCCCATCAGGACGTGTGGAGCAGGTGGACGGGGGGCGACGGGGCCCCGGCATGGACCCTGGAAACGCTTGGAATCGACCTGGACAGGCTGGATACCACCGGGGCGGCGATTACCAGGCAGCGCTACGCCGAATTTCACCAGAAACGGCGCTCGTCTGCGGAAGCCTCGCCCTTCCCCCAAATGATGTGGCCCAGCAATTACAACCGCTACGCCGCAGCCACGATGTTCAGCCTCTTTTTCGGGGGGAAGGCATTCGCCCCGGACCTGCGCGTCGGCGGCGAAAATGTCCAGGAATGGCTGCAGGGCCGCTACATCGCCGCCTTCCGCCACTGCTACCGCCGCCTGAAAAACTGCGCCGCCATCGCCGGCTGGGGCATAATGAACGAGCCGCACAACGGCTTTATCGGCTGCAGGGACCTTGAACTGGGAGAAAAGCCCGTCGTTCCCACAGGGCCCCGGCCCACCCCCTGGGAAACGATTCTCGCCGCTTCCGGCCGCCCTACACCGGTAGTGGTCTACAACCAAATCGGCAGGAAAAGCTCCAAAATCGAGGTGTTCAACCCCGGCGCCCATTCGCTGTTCAGGGAAGGACATTGCTGTCCGTGGAAGCAGGCCGGGGTCTGGTCCGACGAGGGCGGCGAACCGAGGCTTTTACGCAAGGATCATTTTGCCGTTTTCGACGGGCGGCAGACGGACTTTATGGAACAATTCCACAAACCCTTCGTTATGCGCTATATCGAAACGATGAAGGAAGCCGA
>WRJO01000052.1 GCA_009778545.1 Treponema sp.
CACTAGACCACAGAGGCGGTCCCATTCGAATATAATGAACGAGAATATTTTATATAAGCCCAATATATAAATACATCACATACAAACATTACATAAATCAAACCGTCTCTGCATATAAATCTTCTCAATGACGAGAAACACAAACTCACGAACTCACGGTATCTAAATTAAAGTACTACGAAAACGTTGATTGCTTTGCAGGGTCTAATTACAGTGCATGACATATAGATAACTGAATATTCAGCACTGCACACTGAAAGGTGTCATCGTCGTCCTCCTCGTCCTCCTCCTCATCATCATAATCATGATCATCAGACTTTACGGTCTTGCCCCCTGGCCGACTACATTTCACATTCAGGAGGTTGCAACTAAAAAAACCGCATAAAGCCTCAGGCCCACACTGTGATTACGTTAATTATTTCACCTTTCGTATAATAACTGACCATGAGGTGTTAAGAGAATTCGCAATTTAGGGAAATCCCTCAATGTCGATGTTTGCGCTTTAAGGTATCTGTCCTCTCCACCGATAAATCAACCTCACCTTCTAATCTGTGGTCTTTCTTTAACGCGACAGGCATCATTATCGCGACCCACATATTCCTGTAATTCTTCGACATCAACGGCCCCCCCCCCCCCCAACCCGTAACCGAGCGGGCAGCGGACTGGCTTAAATCCATGGTGGGCATCATCAATTCGCTCAAGCACATCGACGAGGCAGCCAAAAAATCCATCGGCAAAGCCATCGGCGATCTTTTCCGCATCGCCGGAAAAAACATCCAGGCCCTGAGGGGAAAGTGATGCGCGGGGGCTTTTATTTCCAATTCTTCACGCAGAGGCGCGGGGATGTAATTTGAAAATAACTCACGCAGAGGCGCAGAGGCGCAGAGGGCGCAAAGGTTAAGAGGGGGGATTAAGGGAGGGGGGAATGGGGAATAGGGAGTGGGGAGTCGGGGTGTTTCGTGGCTTTTTGGGTATCATCGGAAGTGGGACTCCACTCCTGGCTAGAGTGGGACCCCATTCCAGGCTAGAGTGGGACCCCATTCCAGGCTAGAGTGGGACCCCATTCCAGGCTAGAGTGGGACCCCACTCCTGGCTAGAGTGGGACTCCACTTCCTAATTCCTACTTTCTCATTCCTACTTTTCTATTTCCTCCGCATGGCTTGAAGATTACGGGCAGCCTGCGAACAACGAATCGCTCTCCGCGTCCTCTGCGCCTCTGCGCCTCTGCGTGAAAATATTCGAATAAAAGCCTAGCCGGATTTGCCGAAGGAGCAGTTGGGGAAATGACATTCGGGGCAGTGGAGGCATAGGCCGCCGTTGCCGAGGCCGGCCAGCCATTCGGCGGTGACAGGCAGGTCGGCAAGCAGGCGGGGCAGGGCAAGATCGAAAATCGTCCTGTCGGAATACATCACGCAGCCGGGAAGCCCGCAGATGGGTTTAAAATCCGCCGTGTAGGCAAGCATGAACATCGCGCCGGGCAGTACCGGTGCGCCGTAGCCTACCACGGTTTCGGCGGCGTTTCTGATCGCCAGCGGCGTTTTGTCGTCGGGATCAACGCTCATGCCGCCGGTGCATATCACCATCCCGGCGCCGCTGTCCAGCATTTTATTGATGGCGGCGGTGATGTCTTCGTGGTTGTCGCTTACAACATCGCGGGCAATCATCGTGCAGCCGTATTCTTCCAGCTTTTTCTGGATGACCGGGGTAAAATCGTCGTTTATCAGGCGCTGGGAAACCTCCCTACCCGTTACAACAAGGCCGTATTTTTTCGGCTTTATCGGCAGCAGCCGTATCAGGGGCCTGTCTCCCGCCGTCCAGCGCGCCAGTTCCATTTTCTTCTTGTCTATCAAAAGGGGGATAATCCGCGTGCCGCAGAGCTTGTCGCCTTTTTTAACGGGGAAACCCGACGGGCGCGTGGCGATTATCATTTCGCCAAGGCTGTTTACGCCGCGCAGGCGTTCAACGTCTACTATTAAAAGCCCGTCCATGTCGGCGACGAGATCGATTTTGCCCTCTTTGGGGGCGGTAGCGTGCATGTTTTCGCTCTGGCAGAGGGCGCGCAAGACCTCCGCCGCGTCGTTTTCATGGAGCATGTTTTCGTTTTCTTCCCATACATAGATATGGTTTTTGCCGAGGCTCTGCAGAACGGGCAGGTCCTCTTCGCGGATCACATGGCCCCTTCTGAATAGCGCATCCTTGGTTACGCCTTTGATGATTTGCGTGATGTCATGGCAGAGGGTCTGACCGACCGCATCCTCAACTTTTATTGTTTTCATGGTACCCCCTTGTTTTCATTACAGGTTCAGATAGTCCGACAGGCGGCGGTAGGCCTGGTTTACGACGTGCTTCATGCCGATGTCCACGCCGTCGCCCATTTCGTCGATAAGCGTGTCCAGGCTTGCCAGGCTTTCGTTCAGGCTGGTGTGGAAGCCCCGCGAACAGCGCAGCCAGTAGTTTCCCTCGCCATCGCTGAACAGGCCGAGAAAACCCAGTTCTTTCGAATTCCTTTTCCACAGCGCCGGTTTTACCAGGCTGTCCATGTATTCAAGCAGTGCAGCCAGGTCTTCGCCTGCGTTAAAGTTCTGTTTGCGGGGCCATTCGCGTTTCAAGGCGTTTTCCGGATCGAGCGTGGGGGCGAGCGAGAGGATCAGGGCGAGTTTTTCCCCGTCAAGCAGGGTGAAGCGCTCGTTGTAGATTATGCAGCCCTTAAGCCCCTTGTAAACGGCCTGCGCCGGAAGGATGTGCCGGATGGCGGCAAGTTTTTCCCAGGGCAGCATTGCCGTCTTCTTTCCCTTGATTGTCTGTATCTCGAATACTTCTGAGGCGATCTTGATGTTGTTGGTAAAGTCCCTCGCCCGCTTGAGTTTCGGCTCGGCCCTTGCGCCATCATCTCCTTCGTATCTGCCTTTGCCGCCCCTCTCCCACTGCCGTTCTTCGATAAACAGGCCGGGCCGTATCCGGTCGAGGATCTCCCGCGAAAGGGGCGAGACGGACATCGCGTACATCCTTGAGGTGCGGACGATCTCCCCCGCGACGATGTACTGCGGGTCGCTGCGGAACATTACCGAGCCGGGGTGAATCGTGATCTTGTCGGCGGTAAGGCTGCGGTAGCTGGGGTTTCTGCCTCGTCCTTCTCGTACGCAGACAAACTGGATCATCCCCCGGCCGATGCAGCAAAGGTAGTCGCCAACGCCGCCGGCAGCGGCAAGGCCGCCTTCAAGCACGGGGATTTTCATGTTTGCGACGATTTCTTCAAGCTGCGAAACAACATTGGCGATTTCTGCCATCGCCCGCTCGTCCAAGTAGCTGTGCTCGCAAAATTTGAGCTTGTTCGCCGCGCCGCAGTAGGCGCTGTACAGTTTGAGGTAGGACACAAAGTCGCCGTGGTCGTCGCGAAAGCGGTGGTGCGCCGCGCGGGCGTCGCTTTCTTCCCCCGGCGGCAGAATGTAGGGGCTTTGCGTCGAAAGAAACGCCGCGGCGATGATGGTTTCCCGTATCACATGGGGGTAATTGAGGATCGCCTCTACGATGATCCGCGAATGCCGGGGGGCGAGGGGGAATTCCGTCATCAATTTGCCGGTGTTGGACAGGCTGCGATCCGGTTCAAGCGCGTCCAGGAGGTTAAGCGTCTCAATGCCGGCGATAAGGCCCTCCCTGTCCGGCGTGGAAATAAAGTCGAAGTCTTCGAAATTGCTTATGCCCAGGTCGGCCATGCGGAGAATCACCTCGGAAAGGTCGGTGCGGAATATTTCTTCGGTGGTGTACAGGGGACGGTTTTCAAAATCGCGGCGGGTGTACAGCCGGTAGCAGGTTCCTTCGCGGGTACGGCCGGCACGTCCCTTGCGCTGGTTTGCCGACGCCTTCGATATCGGCGATTCGATCAGGCTCGACGTAAAGCTGCGGGGGTTGTACCAGTTCAGCTTTGCCAGTCCCGAATCGATAACGGCGGTGATTCCTTCTATAGTTACCGATGTTTCGGCGATGTTGGTGGACAATATCACCTTGGTCTTGCCCTTTGGCGCGGCTTCAAACACCCGTTCCTGTTCTTCTTTGCCGAGTCTGCCGTAGAGGGGCAGAATGTGGAGCAGTGCGCCGACGGAGCATAATGCAAGACGGTTCATACATTCCTTTATCATTTTTTCGCCGGAGAGGAACACGAGAATGTCGCCTTCGCGTTTTTCAGATATAAAACGGGTGACTATCGCCTCGATCTTTACCAGAATCGCGTCCATCGCGCTGTCTCCCGTTCGCGGCGGACGCGATTCAGCGTTAAACCTGCGTCCTTGCCGCCTGAAATCCCTTTTGTCATCACGTCCGCGGCGGAATTCATTTGACTCTGCTGTCTCATCGGCCGTTATTACAGGGTCGTACACCAGCGTAACGGGGAATCGCTGCGCGTCTATCTTCACAACGGGACATTCGTTGAAGTATTCGCTGAACGCTTCGGCGTTGATCGTGGCGGATGAGACGATCACTTTGAAGTCGCGCCGGCTTTCCAGCACCCGTTTTAAAAGGCCCAGTATGAAATCAATGTTCAGACTGCGCTCGTGCGCCTCGTCGACGACCAGAAGGCCGTATTTGGACAGCCATGGGTCCAGCTTCATCTCCTGCAGCAGCATTCCGTCGGTCAATATTTTGATTTTGGTCTGATGGTTCGTACGGTCTTCGAAACGCATCTTGTAGCCGATCACTCCGGGGATGACGGTTTCCATCTGCCGCGCGATGAATTCGCTTACCGATACCGCGGCGATTCGGCGGGGCTGGGTCACGCCGATGATCCCGCGCTGCGAGTATCCCGCTTCGTGCAGTATCACGGGAAGCTGCGTGGTCTTGCCGGAGCCTGTCGGACTCTCGACAACTACCGCCTGATTCTCTTCAAGCGCCGATAAAATAATTTGATGATTTTTGTAGACAGGAAGTTCAAGATAGTGCATAATATAAACATATAGGTACTTTACAGTTTTGTCGATTATGATATGATGAAGAAAAACATGAGAGTGTAAAACAGGGAGGTTACATGGCGAAACAAAAGAACGTGTATTTTTTTGGATCTGGCAAAAGCGAAGGCAATGCCAAAATGAAGGAAGTGCTTGGCGGCAAGGGCGCCAACCTGGCGGAGATGGCCCACCTGGGAATTCCCGTACCGCCGGGCTTTACGATCTCCACCGATGTCTGTGCGGCTTATTACGAAAACAAAAACAAATACCCCGCCAAAATGAAAGAGGAAATCGAAGAAGGCCTTAAAAGACTTGAAAAGGTAATGAAGAAAAAACTCGGCGATCCTGCCGATCCCCTGCTGGTATCGGTGCGCTCCGGCGCCGCTGTTTCAATGCCCGGCATGATGGACACGATCCTCAACCTCGGCATGAACGACAAGGCGGTGCAGGGTCTGTCAAAGAAAACCGGCAACCCCCGCTTTGCCTGGGATGCCTACCGGCGCTTTATCCAGATGTACGGCGACGTGGTAATGGGCGTCGATCACGATCATTTCGAGGAAGCCCTTACCGACATTAAAAACGTCAACAACACCGAGCTTGACACCGACCTTTCTGCGGCAAACCTTGAGTCGCTCGTTGCCGTTTACAAGAAGCTCGTCCGCAAGCACAGCGGCAAGGACTTTCCCCAGAACCCGCTTGATCAGCTCTGGGGGGCGATCAACGCCGTTTTCGGTTCGTGGATGAACGAACGGGCGATTAAATACCGCCAGATTAACGACATAAAGGGCCTTAAAGGAACCGCCGTCAACGTGCAGTCGATGGTATTCGGCAATTTCGGCGAAGATTCCGGCACGGGCGTATGCTTCAGCCGCGATCCTTCAACGGGAATAAACGTGTTCTACGGCGAGTACCTCATGAACGCCCAGGGCGAAGACGTAGTGGCCGGCATCAGAACGCCGGAAAAAATCGCCACCCTGGAAAAGCGCAACCCGGTTATTTACAAGCAGCTTGTCGGCATCAAAAACAAACTCGAAAAGCACTTTAAGGACATGCAGGACCTTGAGTTTACCGTAGAGAAAGGAAAGCTGTACCTGCTCCAGACACGGAACGGCAAACGCGCCGGAACCGCTGCGGTAAAATGCGCGGTCGACATGGTCGCAGAAGGCCTTATCGACAAGAAAACCGCGATATTAAGGGTTACCGCAGCGCACCTTGACCAGTTGCTCCACCCGATGATCGATTACAGCGCGGCGAAAGAAGCCAAGTCGATCACCAAGGGCTTGAACGCCTCGCCTGGTGCGGCGGCGGGCAGAATAGTCTTTACCGCCAGGGATGCGGAGGCGTGGCACGAAAAAGGCGAGAAAGTCCTGTTAGTAAGGAAAGAAACCAGCCCCGAAGACATCAGCGGCATGGTAGCGGCGCAGGGCATTCTGACCTCGACCGGCGGCATGACCAGCCACGCCGCCGTTGTGGCGCGCGGCATGGGCACTCCCTGCGTCGCCGGCGCGAAGGGGATTTTTGTTCAGGGAAACACCGTCGTCATTAACGGCAAGACGTACAATGAAGGCGAATGGCTGACCATCGACGGCTCTTCGGGCGACGTATACGAAGGACACCTCCCGCTGGTAGCGGCGTCGATATCAAAAGACATGAACACCTTCCTTAAATGGTGCGATGACGAACGGGCGAAGGCTGTCCGGGGAAAGGTCAAGGGCTTTGAAATCTGGACCAACGCCGATCAGCCGGAAGACGCCAAACGTGCCTTCGATTTCGGGGCGCAGGGCATCGGCCTGTGCCGCACCGAGCACATGTTCTTCGATCCTGAAAAGCTGATACACTTCCGTGCCATGATCCTCGCCGACAACGAAGACGAACGCAAGAGGCGGCTGCGGGAGATACTTCCCCTGCAGGAAAAAGATTTCTTCGGCATTTTCAAAGCGATGGAGGGTCGTCCGGTGGTTATCCGCCTCCTCGATCCGCCGCTCCATGAATTTGTTCCCCACGTCCGCAGCGAAGTGGAAGAGCTTGCCTCCTACCTCGGTGTGAGCGCCGACGAATTGCAGCCGAAAATCGACAAGCTGGTGGAATCGAACCCCATGCTGGGACACAGGGGGTGCCGCCTCGCCGTTACCTATCCTGAAATCTACGACATGCAGGTTGAGGCAATCGCCCGCGCCGCTGTCGAATGCGTCAAGGAAAACATCCCCGTAAAGCCGGAGATAATGATCCCCATTGTAATCACCGCCCGAGAGCTCAAGCTGCTCCGCCCCAGCGCCCAGAAAGTTCTTGACAAGGTGTTTGCCGAGTTAAAGGTAAAAGTTTCGATAAAGATCGGCACGATGATCGAAGTGCCCCGCGCCGCCATCCGCGCCGGCCATATCGCCGATTATGCCGACTTCTTCAGCTTTGGAACCAACGACCTTACCCAGATGACCTTCGCCTTCAGCCGCGACGACGTTGCATCGTTCCTGCCCGTGTACCTCGAAAAGGGCGTGCTCGACGTTGATCCCTTCAAGACCATTGACGAGGACGGCGTCGGCGGCCTGATGGAGCTTGCCATCAGCGAAGGACGCAAAGTTAAGCCCGATCTATCCATCGGTATCTGCGGAGAGCATGGCGGCGATCCGGCTACCATTGATTTCTGTTTCAGATCGGGGTTAAGCTATGTTTCATGTTCACCATTCCGGGTGCCGCTGGCTCGTCTTGCCGGCGCGCAAGCGGTTATAAATAATTCCGGAGATAAATTGAAGGGAGGGGGAAAGGCGAAGTCTCGCAAACCCGCCGCTGCCAAGGTGAAAGGCAGTAACAAATCTGTGAAGGGGGACAAGAAAGTGGCAGAAGCCAAGAAACCCGCCGCGAAGAAACCTGCGGCGAAGAAGCCCGCGGCCAAGAAGCCTGCGGCGAAGAAACCCGCAGCCAAGAAGCCTGCGGCGAAGAAACCCGCAGCCAAAAAACCTGCGGCGAAGAAACCCGCAGCCAAGAAGCCTGCGGCGAAGAAACCCGCAGCGAAAAAGACTGCGGCAAAGAAGCCTGCGGCAAAGAAGCCCGCAGCGAAGAAAACCGCAGCCAAGAAGCCTGCGGCAAAGAAGCCTGCAGCCAAAAAGCCTGCGGCGAAAAAACCCGCAGCCAAAAAGCCTGCGGCGAAAAAGCCCGCAGCAAAGAAGCCTGCGGCAAAGAAGCCTGCGGCAACTCCCGCGCCTGCACCGGCGCCGGCGCCCGAGCAAGACCCGTTTAAGTGGTAGCAGGTTTCCCGATTAATTAAAAATCATTGAGCGAAAGCCCGGTTCAACGCCGGGCTTTTTTGTTGCTATCGCGGCAAATTGGGATTATATTTTGTATAGAGAGGGAAAAATTGAACAGGCATACATTTGTACTTTTTTTTGCGGCTATGGTTCTGTCGCTCTGCCCGGCAGGGGCCGAGGAATTTTTATACAAGCACGAGGTTGGCAACAAGTACCGAATCCTGTCGACGGTGAATGAGGATGTGTACATAGACCACATGCCAAGCCACCGGGCAGAAATTCTTAACCGCATCGCCGTCGAAATAATAGCCGAATCTGACGGAAAGGGAACCCACCGGGCGGTGTTCCAGACCTCCGAGCGGGCGGTAAGCACGGGGGCAAGGAGCCTCGGCACACCGGCGAGCTTCCAGTGGGCAAAGGAATACGAGTCGGAATTTGACCGGGACCCTTTAGGCCGCATGACCATCGACAGAAAGTACTTTATGCCCGTTGTGCGCGACGTGCCGGTGTTTCCGGGAAAAGACCTGAAACAGGGCGAACAGTGGAGCTACGAAGGGCACGAAGTCCACGATTTTCGCGACAATTTCGGCATACAGGATCCGTACCTCATACCATTTACCGCGAACTATGTATATCTGGGCCCACGCGAATGGAAGGGCAGGAGCTACCCCGCTTTTTCGGTGAGCTACCAAATCAACATAGAGCCGTCTGCCGTGCGCGCACGAATCTGGCCAAAGCGGATTTCCGGGGCATCTAACCAAACGGTGTTCTGGGACAGCGAAATGGGGCAGTTTGCTGCCTACACGGAAGAATTCAGCTACCGCTTTGAGCTGTCCAACGGCAGGACGATTGAATACCGTGGAAAAGCCGAAGCGGAAATCGTCGAATCGCAGCTCATGGACAAAAGGCAGATCGCCGAGGAGATAGCCGGAGAACTGCGGCGGCTGGACATTACCGGCGTTTCCGTACGCGTGGTAGACGAAGGAATTACGCTCAGTCTGGATAATATTCAATTCCAGGCGGATACGGCGATTATGCTTCCCGGCGAAAGGGAAAAACTCAATAAAATCGTCGACATACTCAAGCGCTACCAGGAACGCGACATTCTTGTCGGCGGCCATACCGCCCTTGCCGGCACCGCCGACGGCCGCATGAAGCTTTCGTCGGAGCGCGCATCGGTAGTCGCTGGCTACCTTATCGAACAGGGCGCGCGCACGCCGGACCGGGTAGTGGTGCGGGGCTACGGCGCGGAAAGGCCCATTGCCGACAACAGGACCGAAGAAGGCATGCGAAGAAACCGCCGCGTGGAGATAACGATACTGGAAAATTAGTGGTTAGTGGTTAGTGATCAGTGATTAGCAGGTTTTTTTCTACCCACTATCCACTATCCACTACCCACTATTCACTATTTTAGCTATTCTGGTATTATCCATGGATAAACTCATCATCAAGGGCGCGCGGGAGCATAATCTTAAAAACATCGATCTGGAGCTGCCCAGAGACAAACTGATTGTCATTTCGGGGCTGTCCGGCTCGGGCAAGAGTTCTCTGGCCTTTGATACGATATTTGCCGAGGGGCAGCGGCGATATGTGGAAAGCCTATCCGCCTACGCGCGCCAGTTCCTTGGCCGCATGGACAAGCCCGACATTGATTACATCGAAGGGCTTTCCCCGGCGATTTCCATCGAGCAAAAAACCACCCACAAGAATCCCCGTTCCACCGTGGGAACCGTCACCGAAATTTACGACTATTACCGCCTGCTCTTTGCCCGGATCGGGATACCCCACTGCCCTGAGTGCGGCAGGGAGATCCGCGAGCAGCCGGTAGATTCGATCATCGAAAGCATTCTGCAGATGGGCGAAGGTACGCGGGTGCAACTGCTCGCGCCGGTGATCAGAGGCAAAAAGGGCGAGCACCAGAAGATCATCGACGACGCCCGCCGGGCCGGTTTTGCCAGGGCCAGAATCGACGGCGTGCCGGTGTCCCTGGACGAAAGCATCAAACTGGACAAGCAGAAAAAGCACACCATCGAAATTATCGTCGACCGGCTGGTTATCGGGCCGGAGATTCGTTCCCGGCTTGCCGAATCCGTCGAGGCGGCCATGCAGACTTCCGACGGGCTTATGCTGGCGCTCAGCCAGCGCGGGGCGGACGGGCCGATAAGCGAAAATTTCTTTTCCCAGAAGAACGCCTGCCCGGACTGCGGCATATCCACACCGGAATTGCAGCCCCGCCTGTTTTCGTTTAACAACCCCTTCGGCGCGTGTCCGGGCTGTTCCGGCATCGGGGCAAAGATGGAATTCGATCCCGACCTGGTAATCCCCGACCGCTCCCTTTCGTTTAACGAGGGCGGCGTGGTTCCCTACAACCCCGACAGCGCATGGCATTCCAGCCGGTTCCAGAGCCTCGCCCGCCATTATAAATTCAGCCTCGACACGCCGTTGAAGAACCTGCCCAAAAAAATATGGAACGCGATAGTCTATGGAACAGAAGATGAAATAAAAGTCCGCTACGAAAACCGCGAGGGAACCGGTCACTTTGAATACCGTTCGCAGTTTCCCGGCGTGCTGGAAGACCTTAAACGCCGCTACTTTGAAACCCAGTCGCAGGGAGTCAAGGAATGGCTGGAAAAGTTTATGAGCCAGAAGCCCTGCGAGGACTGCGGCGGCAAGCGGCTCAAGCCGGAAGTGCTTGCCGTAACCGTCGCCGGAAAAAACATCTGGGACCTGTCCCGGGTCAAGGAATGGCTGGAAAAGTTTATGAGCCAGAAGCCCTGCGAGGACTGCGGCGGCAAGCGGCTCAAGCCGGAAGTGCTTGCCGTAACCGTCGCCGGAAAAAACATCTGGGACCTGTCCCGGCTTTCCGTGACAGATTCCCTCAAGTTTTTTGAAATCGTGCAGTTCAATGCCAACGAAAAAAAAATTGCCCGCCAGATACTAAAGGAAATTATTTCCCGGCTGGGCTTTATGCAGAACGTCGGCCTGGACTACCTCAGCCTGGAGCGCAAGGCTTCGACCCTGTCCGGCGGCGAGGCGCAGCGGATCAGGCTGGCGACGCAGATCGGCTCCAGCCTTATGGGGGTGCTGTACATCCTCGACGAGCCGTCTATCGGGCTGCACCAGCGGGACAACCAGCGGCTCATCGACACGCTGCTGTACCTCCGCGACCTGGGCAACACCCTGATCGTCGTGGAACATGACGAGCAGACGCTGCGCACGGCGGATCACATTGTCGATCTGGGGCCGGGCGCGGGGGTGCACGGGGGCAGGGTCGTCGCGCAGGGCAGCCCCGGCGAAATAATGCGTGTGCGCGAAAGCCTGACCGGCCAGTACCTTGCCGGCAACCTGACGATCAACGTCCCCGAAAAACGGCGGCATGGGAACGGCGGCTGCATATCGATGAGGGGCGTGAGCGAGCACAACCTCAAGAGCATCAACGTGGAAATCCCCCTGGGAATTTTTACCTGCATCACCGGCGTTTCCGGATCGGGCAAGTCCACGCTGCTTTCCGACGTGCTGTACCCCGCGCTGGCAAACATGGTGTACGGCTCAAACCGCGCCGAGGGCGCGTACAAAAAAATCACCGGCGCGGAAAGCATCGACAAGGTGATCGACATCGATCAAAGCCCCATCGGCAGAACGCCCCGTTCCAACCCCATAACCTACGTCGGGGGCTTTACCGCGATACGGGACCTGTTTGCCGGCCTGCCCGAGTCGAGGATGCGGGGTTATAGGCCAGGGCGCTTTTCGTTTAACGTTAAGGGCGGCAGATGCGAAAACTGCGAAGGCGCGGGAACGATCAAAATCGAAATGAACTTTCTCCCCGACGTGTACATCACCTGCGACGTATGCCAGGGCCAGCGCTTTAACCGCGAAACGCTCGACATCCGTTACAAGGGTAAAAACATTGCCGACGTGCTGGACATGACCATTGAGGAAGCGGCAATTTTCTTTTCTGCCATTCCCCAGATATCCCGCAAAATGCAGACGCTTCTTTCCGTGGGACTCGGTTATGTAAAACTCGGCCAGTCCGCGCTGACCCTTTCCGGCGGCGAGGCGCAGCGGGTAAAGCTGGCGCTGGAACTTTCCAAACGATCCACCGGCAGCACCCTGTACATGCTGGACGAACCGACCACGGGCCTGCACTTTGCCGACGTAAAGCAGCTCATGGACGTTATCCAGCGGCTGGTGGATCAGGGCAACACGGTTATCATGATCGAGCATAACATGGACGTGCTTTTGCAGGCGGATCACATCATCGACCTTGGGCCGGAGGGCGGCGACAGGGGAGGGCAGGTAGTGGCGACAGGCACGCCGGAAGAGGTAGCCGCATGCGCCGCTTCTTACACGGGCGCATATATTAACGATATGCTGGAACGCAACAAAAACCGCAAACGATCCGCCCGCAAGCGTCCTGCGTCCGGGTATTCAGCAGAGTAGCATGTACAAGTCGCGGCGGCTCTTCCGTTTTTTTCTGGCGTTATTTCTTCTGACGGCGGTTTTGCTGTATGCCCAGGAAGGCATAAAAGAAGAATTGCTGGAAGAAGCGCTGGAGGCAATCGAAGCCATAATACAAACGCCCGATCAAAAACGCATAGAAATGGAAATTAAAACCTCTACCCTTACCGAGCTTGCCGAATGGTGCCGAAGCCTGGGCCTTGCCGAAGGCGGAACCAGCGCCGACCTCGCAAGGCGTATACGGGAATACTTCAAGATGAACGAGCCGGCGGCGCAGGACGGCAGCGATAAAAGAAAAGTTATCACGATAGAATCGGCGCGCAGCACCGAATACTTCAAGATTGAAGCGATAGACGAGGAATACGCCCGCCTGAGGGGGGAAGTGCGGATAAGCCTGAAAGACGGCGATGCCATCCACCGCATAACGGCATGGGACATCCTTTTTAACCGTACTCGGAACATCATCACTGCGTCAGGCGGCGTTGAATACGTTAAAGAAGAGGGGGAAAAGGTCGAAACCTTCCGGGGAGAATCGATCACCGTCGACCTGGACAACTGGTCAAGCATTTTTCTCGGCGGCGTGTCGGAACGCTCTCTGCAAAGCGACAACACCACCTACCTGTTCGCCGGAACGATAATCTCCCGCGACGACGAAGACGTTACCACCCTGAACAAGGCGACGATAAGCAGCGCGGGCAACGCCGAATCGCTGTGGTCGCTGAGCGCTTCGCGGGTATGGCTCCTGCCCGGTTCCGATTTCGCCATTTACAACGCCGTTCTGAAAGTCGGCGAGATACCGGTCCTCTACATACCGTTCTTTTACTATCCCGCCGACGAAGTGATATTCCACCCGGTTATCGGGTTCCGCACCCGTGAGGGGAATTTTGTCCAGACCACCACCTACATCCTCGGAAGGCCAAAGGCGACTTCCAACACCCAGAGCAGTTCCATCACGAGGATATTGGGCAGTTCGAGCGACATGGAAAAAAGGCGGGAAGGGCTGTTTTTGCGGAGTACCGGAAAAAAGGCGGTAGACCCCAGCGCGGTCAGCCTCGTCGCCATGGTTGATTATTACGCCAACCTCGGCGGGTACCTTGGGTTTGATCTCAGCCTGCCGTCAAAGGGGATTCTCAGCGCGATGGACCTTACCCTCGGCATCGGCCTGACGCAGACCATCGCCGTAGTCGGCGGAAATTACACGCCCTATTTCCCCACCTACGACGGCGATATCGACTGGAACTCGTCCAACCTTTTTTCAATGGAAGTTCCGTTTCGCTACCGGTTTAAAACCTCCAGTTCCATTAGCGGAAAATACGGCAGCTTTTCCTGGAACATCCCCTTTTACTCCGACCCGCTGGTTGACAGCGATTTTCTTAACCGGTCGGAAGAGATGGACTGGGTTAACATGATCCAGCAAGGCGCTGCAATGGAGGCGGAGATTACCAGCCAGAACTACCTTGGCGTATATTCTTGGCAGTTTTCGGGATCGATAAACCCCAAGTTTCCCAACATGTCGCCCTACATAACCGGTATTTCGCTGTCGGCGATTTCGACGAACATATCGTTTAGGACAATCGATATCCGGAACAGATATGGGCCGAGCAACATTAAATATTATTCGCCGTCGAGCTTTTTCTTTGCCCCCGATACGGCAACCCTGTATTCGATGAGCGCGTCAATGGCTGGCAGCCCTTTAAGCTTTGGCAGAAGCGCCGCTGTCCAGAGCGCCGCAGCCGAAACAAAGGAGCTGCCCGATTCCATCAGCAGCATCGGCATCCCCCGCTCGCCGTTTGAAGAAAGGGAAACGCCCGAAGCGCCGAGGAGGGACCCCGCCGATGTCCTTGTTCCCCCCGTGCTGAACCAGCGATTTGATTTGCCCAGGGCGGGAAGCCTCCGTTTCAGCCTGGACTACCGCATCGCCCCATCAAGCGCAACAACGCTGAAATTCGATTCAAACAATTGGAAGGAATACAACGAAGTTGACTGGGGCGACGTGCAATCCGTCATAACCAATTTTACCGGTAACGCCGACACGACGCTGAACTTCAGTCACAGCGAAGGCCTTTTTTCCAGTTCGTTCACCTACAGCTTTAACGGAACATGGCGGCAGTACAGCTTTTTAAACGAAGAGGCGAGCGATTATCTTGATTCCTCCGGCCAGACCGATCCCGACAAGGTGAACAGGGCAAAGGAACAGGAATACCGCCAATCGAATTTTACAACATCGTATATTCTTTCAACGTCTTTCCGGCCGCTTCTGCGGAGCACCATGTTTGGCTCGTCCAGCCTGCAATACAGCCTGCGCGGGCTTGCCGCGAAATCCAATTTTACCGGCACGGGCGACAACCCCGAATGGGAGACGCTGTTCGGCGAATGGAACAAGGAAAAGATCGACACCCATTCTTTTTCGGGAAACATATCGGCGACGGTAATGGAAAAAAGCCAGACCTTTTCGATTACCGCCGACCTTCCGCCCAAAGACTCGGCGCTGTCGTTTTCGACAAGCTTTCGCATATGGGTTACCGAAACGTCGGCGAACATGCGGGTGCTGTTTCCCGGAGAAGACGACAAACGAAAGCTGGAGCCGTTCAACGCCACCGAACGCATAAACTTTGGAACCTACGGTACCTTCAGCCAGAGCCTTACGCTGGATACCCAGGAACGGGAACTAACCTCGCTTACCTCGTCGCTGAATTTATCGAAATGGGGGCTTACCGTATCGTATGCCGCTTCCCGCATGCAGGGCTATGAGTACAGCACCGCGACTGCCGGCTGGGTGCAGCGGACATCGGACCCTTCGCTTCAGTCCAGGGACCTTTCAATGGTATATTCAAAAAATTTCAGCAAGAGGGACCTGTTCGACGGCAGGATGAACTTTTCGGTGAATACCTATACCCGCCTGTATTTCGACCTCCAGCGGTACACAAGTTCCAACCTGCAATTCACGCTGGGATTTACCCTTGGCATAAGCAAATTCCTCGATCTGACCATGTCGGCCAATTCAGAGAACGCGATGATCTACCGTTATTTCAAGGACATGCCGTTCTTCGCCGACGCGCCGATAGCGATTCAGGACGGCCCGCAGAACAACTTCTTCCTGGACCTGTTTGACTCGTTCCGTTTTGACGATGAGGAGCTGCGGAAACGTTCCGGCTTCAAAATGAAGAGCTTCCGAATAGCCGCAACGCACAACCTTGGCGACTGGAACGCCATACTCAACTGGTCGATGGCCCCATACCGCCCACCCGGCAGCCGCCAGTTTGAAATGAACAACGAAGTAAGCTTCCTCCTCCAATGGATACCCATCAGTGAGATCAAATCCGACATATCCTACAGCGATCAAAAGATCCCCAACTGGCAGGTAAGGTAGTCGATTAACTATAATCGCTAAGCTCACACGGAGGCACAGCGGCACAGCAAGAAAAGGGTGATTCTCCTGCTCTCTAAAACTCCGTGCCTTTGTGCCTCTGTGTGAGGAATTTACGAATTAATTCCCAAGGAAATGATCTATCTGTGCGAGGAGGGCGTCGTAGGTGTCTACGCAGGGAATATCAGAGCAGTCTTTGCGGATCGCTTCGGGGGCGCGGAACAGGCAGCCGGAGTCGGCCTCGCGGATCATCGCAAGGTCGTTAAAGGAGTCCCCGGCGGCAAAGATCGTCATGTTCAGGGACTTGAACGCCAGTACCGCCTCGCGCTTGCCGTTTTGCTGACGCAGCTTGTAGCCTGTTAACCCTCCGTCTTGTCCGGTTAACAGCGTGTTGCACAGCAGCGTAGGCCAGGAGAGTTTTGCCATCAGCGGTTTGGCAAACTGTTCGAAGGTATCGGAAAGGATAATAAGCTGGGTTCTTTCCCGGATAGCGTTGGTAAACTCAATTGCGCCGGGCAGAGGGTCCATTCCAGAGATGGTTTTC
>WRJO01000053.1 GCA_009778545.1 Treponema sp.
GTGCCATACCCGTTCCCATCCCGAACACGGAAGTCAAGCCCCCTTGCGCCGATGGTACTGCCGCTTGAGCGGCGGGAGAGTAGGCAGCCGCCGGGCTTTTTTTATTTACCCCCGTTGGGGGCTTCTTTTTTCGTTTTCCACGCAGAGGCGCAGAGGCGCAAAGAACGCAGAGGAATGCGAATCGCCCGCAAATCGCGCGTCAAACCTTCCTTTATCCCTGGCATCTCTGAGCTTTCGATAGAGGGGTAGAGCCCCCGGACGATAGCTTTGCGCCCTCTGCGCCTCTGCGCCTCTGCGTGAAATTTTTCGAGAAAACGCCTTTGCGCCTCTGCGTGAAATCTTTCGAGAAAACGCCTTTGCGCCTTGGCGTGAAATTTTTCGAGAAAACGCCTCTGTGTGAGATAATTACAAAAAGAATTCAAGGGCTGTCTTATTTCCGCTGTTTGAGTATAATGACTTAAGGAAAATTCATTGACGGTATCTCAAAAGGCGGTTTTAAGTTTTGTGCTTTCAGCTCTTCTCGTTGGAGGCATCGCGGCACTTGCCTATACCGGAATATTCGATTTTATTGAAAACCAGTTCTATAACCCTGCGGTAAGCGAAACGCTTGTCCGCGAAACGGCAAAAGACGCGGAACTGCTGAGCGGGACAATCTTTGGGCTGCAAACCCGCTTTTCGTCCCTGTTGTCCGCTCCGGCGGATATTCATGAACTATCCGGGCTGTTCAGCGGTCTTCACGAGTCGGTTCCAGCCCTTCATTCGGTGCGTCTTATCGATCCATCGGGAGAACAGATACATTTTTCTACGCACCCTGCGGATAGTGCACATCATGATCATCGCAGTCTGCCATTCGGCGAAGTGCATGTACCGCCGCATGAACAGGCGCACCTTGCATTGGACAGGGCATCCGGCAGGATGATTTTTTCTTTTCCCCTGCATGATCCGGCCGGCAGCCACTGCGGGGCGGCGCTGTTTGCCGTCTCGGCGAGGGTGTTAACCGAGGCCCTTGCCGCAGCCGGAAGGATCGGCATTGCCGATAACATTTCCCTTGCGGCGGATTCTTCCGGGTTTGTGTACGGCCTTCCCGAAACGGCCGGCGAGGAAATTCATTCCTGCGTTTGCGCCGTCTGGGCGGAAGGGTACCGGAGCGTGATCCCCGTTACCGCATCGGGCAATACCTATACCCTTGTTTCGGCGCGCACCGCCCAGGGACACTATTACGGCCGTATTTACAGCGAAGATGTTTTTACATTTCCGCAGCAGATTAAGACCCTCGTGCTTGTCACAATATTTTTAACGTTATTTTTGGTATTTTTTTTCCTGTTCAATGCAAACCAAAAAACCCCGCTCCCGGAAAAAATAGCAGCAGAAAACCGTCTTGACTTAAGTGAAAGCAAACCCGCCGGATACCACGAATACGCCGGCCTTGAAGAACTTGAAGCGGCTGAACACGCCGGCGGTCATACGCGGGCGGACGGTTCTCCGCAGGCTGAACCGGCCAGGGGCGGCGGGCTTCCTGCGGCGGTAAAAAATCCGCTGTCGGATCAAGGCCCGTTCCCAACAGAAAAAAAAGAAGCGCCCCCTGCGCCGCCCAGAATCTCCAACGTGCAGCTTGCCTTTGGCGACGACGATATCCCCTACATTGTGGAATCCAGCGGCTTTCGGCTGATCGATGAGGATATAAACGACACCATCCGCTCCATGTCGAATGAGGGGTCTGAGGCTGAAATGCCGAATACGTTTTCATCAATTGATGATGCCGCCGAACCGGAAGATATTTCCGGCGGCGCGATTAACGGCAGAATGGCAGATTCCATTATCGGAAGACCGTTTTCAGTTTCATCGGACAATCCGCAGATGCTGCCGGTTAATCCCGGCACAATGATCAAAGAACATAACGGCATCCACTACGTTAATTCCGGCACGGCTAACCGGGAGAAACATGCTGATGAAAAGATCGACAGGGATTTTGTCAACCTGGTGGAATCGGTTGTCGGTAAAAAATGAATGCCCGGTCCGCTAGTGCCGCCTGTTCCGTGACAGCAGTATCAGCCTGAAAAGGCTCATCAGGGCGGTAAGGGCGGATGCAACATAGGTCATCGCCGCAGCGGTCAGCACCTTTTTTACGCCTTTCAGTTCATCGTCGGAAAGCACGTTGTTGGATCGCAGTATGGCGATAGCGCGGGAGGACGCGTTAAATTCCACCGGCAGTGTAATAACGTAAAAAAGCACAGCCCCGCTAAATAGGCAAATCCCGATGTTAAAAATAAGCTGACCGATCATACCGTCAACCTGCGTCGACAATATCAGCCCCGCCATTGCGATGTAGGGGCCGAACATGGAGCCTATGTTGGCAACCGGGACCAGCGTGCTGCGAAGGGCCAGCGGCCCCCAGGAAACGGCGTGCTGAATGGCGTGGCCTGTTTCGTGCGCGGCGACTCCTACGGCGGCAATGGAATTTTCGCCGTACACTGGTTTTGAAAGCCGCAGCACCTTTGAACCCGGATCATAATGATCGGTCAGCGATCCGCCGACTGCCTCGATCTTTACATCAAGGATGCTGTTGGACTTTAACAGCAGCGCCGCCGAATCCCGCCCGGTGATTTTTTTCGTACAGGTTATTTTCGAATATTTGGCAAAGGTGGACTTTACCATTATTTGCGCAATGACGGACAGTATCAGTGTCGGTACGACAAATAATAAATATGACGAATCAAAAAACATGATGTGCTCCTATGCCAATTATACCGAAATATCAAACAATGAAAAGGGCGCGGCTGTTTTCATCTCCCGTTTACTTCCGCGTGACTTTTTTAAAGCCCTCGACCCGCGCCGATGCGGTTATGCCGAGCGGCGAGCGATCGCCGCGGACAAGGTAATGCCAGGCGATGCCGGCGATCATGGCCCCGTTGTCGCTGCACAATTCCAACGGCGGAAAAACGCAGCGGATGTCCTGCCGCTGTGCAAGACGGCTGCGCAGATACGAATTGGCGGCGACGCCGCCGCCGGCAACAACGGTTGAAATGCCCGTGTCCTCGCAGGCGTTGAATAAAGCCCGCAGGAGAATTTCAACCGCCGTTTTTTGAAATGATGCCGCTATGTCCTCGTTTTTATCTACGCCGCCTTTCTTAATGCGGAATAGATCAAGCTGGTTGATCGCGGCGTTTTTCAGGCCGGAGTAGGAAACGTCATAACGATGTTTGCCTTTGTGCAGGCTCGGCATGGGGAAGCGGAAGGCGCCTGAGTCGCCGTCCCTGGCCATGCGGTCGATTACTGCGCCGCCGGGATAGCCGAAGCTGTAGTGCTTCGCGACCTTGTCGAAGGCTTCGCCCGCCGCGTCGTCGATGGTTGCGCCCAGCACGGTTATGTCGTCATAGGCGTCGGCGCGGCAGATGATGCTGTGCCCGCCGGATACCAGCAGCCCCAGGTAGGGATAGGCCAACGGCTCATTATGAGCCGACAATTCCCCTGAAAGCTGGGCGGCGTAGAGGTGCGCCAGCATATGATCCACTGCGATAAAAGGAATGTCCCTTGACCAGGCGAACGCCTTCGCGAAGGAAAGCCCCACCAACAGCGATCCCAAAAGGCCGGGACGGTTGGTTGCGGCAACCGCTTCTATGTCCTTGGGTTCCAGCGCCGCTTTTTCCAGCGCCTCCTTGACTACGCCGTAAATCCATTCGGTATGCTTGCGGCTGGCGATTTCGGGAACAACCCCGCTGTACGGCGCGTGGAAGGGAATTTGCGTGGCGACGACATTGGAGAGAATCTTGCTGCCGTCTTCCACGACCGCCGCCGCGCATTCATCGCAGGATGTTTCGATGCCAAGAACTTTCATGGATTAGCCAGTATTGCATATATCGTTCCTTTGTTCCATTGTAGTGTTATGTTGATCGACATTCGCAGCGATACCGTAACACAGCCAACGCAGGCAATGCGCGAGGCAATGGCAAATGCGGCAGTAGGGGACGACGTTTACGGCGACGACCCGACGGTAAACGCCCTGGAAAAGCTCGGGGCGGAGATTCTCGGCAAGGAAGCCGCCCTTTTTGTGCCGTCGGGGACGTTTGGCAACCAGCTTGCCCTGTTTACCTGGTGCAGACGGGGAACCGAGGTGGTTCTCGGCGAGGACTGCCACATTATCGTCCACGAAGCGGGCGCTCCCTCGGTTATTGCCGGGGTGCAGACACGCACAGTCCCCGATACCGGCGGCGTCATGCGGCCGGAAGATGTTCTGAAACGGCTGCGGCGGCAGGACCTGCACGCGCCGGCTACTTCGCTCATATGCATAGAAAACGCCCATTCGTCGGGGAAGGTTGCTTCCCTGCGGGACATGGACGCGGTAAAGGCAATCGCAAGCGGATGGGGGCTGCCCGTTCACCTGGACGGGGCGCGGATCTTCAACGCCGCCGCCGCGCTCGGCTGCAGCGCAGCAGAGATTGCCGCCAGGGCCGACTCGGTGATGTTCTGCCTGTCCAAGGGGCTGTGCGCCCCGGTAGGTTCCCTCCTTGCCGGGCCGAAAGATTTTATCGGCGAAGCGCGGTTTAAACGAAAGGTGATGGGCGGCGGAATGCGGCAGGCCGGCATCCTCGCCGCCGCCGGCATCATCGCGCTCAAAGAGCATACCGGCCTCTTGACGGAAGATCACCGGCGGGCACAACAGCTCGCGCAGGGACTCGCCGCGATTAACGGCATCACCGTTAACGAAAACGATGTTGACATCAACATGGTTTTCTTCGGTTGTTCGCAAGCCTCGTCTCCAGAAGCGGCGGAAAAAATCGTTGGGCATTTTGCCAAAAAGGGCATTGTGATCAACCCGCCTGAGAACGGGACATTCCGTTTTGTCACCCATTACTGGATAAACGACAATGAAATCGCCGCTATTCTTGCGGCGGCGCAAGAGGCATTTGCCGGTTCGCAGGGCGAGGGAGGGCAGGCACATTGAGCTGCTACGAAGCGCGCCTTGAAAAAATGTGGGACTGGATGGCCTGCGAAGGAATCGCCCTGCTGGTGTTTGAGGATGCCGAGGGCAGGCGCGATTCGACCATACGCTGGCTCACCGGGCATCCCGGCGACGCGCTGCTGTTTCTCTCGTCCGCCCGCAAAAGCTTCCTCGTGCCCTGGGACATTATTCTTGCCAAGGCCTATGCCCGCGCGGACATGATAATCCCCTACGGCGATTTTGATCGTATGCCCATAAGGGCGATTCGCGGCGCGGCGGAAAAACTGAAAATTGCCGCCGGATCGAAAATTGAAATTCCGCCGGAAACACCCTATCCGACTTTTCTTGAATTTGTCGGCGAACTGGCGGATTTCGATGTTATCTGCCGGGAAAAAAGCGCCGCCTCCCATGCGCGGAATCTGCGGGCGGTAAAGGATGCCGAAGAGATCGCCATTATCCGCAGGGCGGCGGGCATAACCAATAAAATGATCGACCTTCTCGAAAAAAACGTTCGGTCGGGAAAAATTAAAACCGAGGCAGATGCCGCCATGTTTATCGAAGCTGAATCGAGAAAACGCGGCTGCGATGGCACGGGCTTTGAAACTCTCGCCGCAGGACCGGACAGGAGCTTCGGCATCCACGCCTTCCCCGCATGGACCGCCGCGTCGTTTGCCGGACAGGGCCTGTCGATCCTCGACTTCGGCCTGAAATTCGGCGGCTACAACACCGACGTCACCCTGACCTTTGTGCGGGACCCCAGCCCCCAGCAGCAAAAAATGGTGAATCTCGTGGAAAAAGCTGCCAAACTCGCCGCCGAGAGCATCATCAACGGAAACGAAACAACGTTTCCCGCCCTGGCGGTCGAAACATTATTCGCCAAATCAAAGAAGCGCCTGGTGCACAGGCTGGGGCACGGGATCGGCCTGGACGTGCATGAACGCCCCTATATCAGTAACCGCCCAAACGAGGAACATGAAGAATTTGTCCCGGGAATGGTATTTGCCGTAGAGCCGGGGTTATACGATCCGATTCACGGCGGCTGCCGCCTGGAAAACGATTTTCTCATGACCGAAACCGGCTGCGAAGTCCTTACTGCAGCAAGGATAATGTACCTTTAGAGCTGTTTTTGCTATCCACTATTCACTACCCACTACCTTTGGTATGATTTATCAATGAAAGTCTGGATTAAGCTTCTCATCGGATCGATACTGGGCATTGCCCTGGGGTCTTTTCTGCCCGAAAACCCACAGCTGTTTGACGCGCTGGCCTGGCTGGAACAGCTTGCCATCCGCGTCGGCCGTTATGCGATTATTCCGGCGCTTGTTTTTTCGCTCACCATCGGCATATACGAACTTAGGCAGGACGGCCAGTTTTGGCCTCTGGTTCTGAAGAATTTTCTTGTAATAATCGGCGTATCGGTTTTTGTGATATTCACGGGCGTTTTTATTACGCTTGTTTTCCCGCCGTCGAGGATACCCATCCTCGCTGAAGAAAGGATCGACATAATCGGGCTTGATGTCGCGGAAAATATCATGGACATTTTTCCCGGCAACATGTTTGCCATTTTCGCCGGAAAGGGCGTGTACCTGTTCCCCGTATGCGTATTCGCGTTCTTTTTCGGCATGGGGCTTTCCTACGACAAGAGCTATTCAAAGCCGGTTATTTCGCTTGTCGATTCCCTTTCGCGGATATTCTACCATATTGCGTGGTTCTTTATCGAGATTCTTGGTTTCTTGATGATCGTACTGGCGGCCTGCTGGACAGTCCAGTTCCGGGAAATTCTGCGGGCGGAAATATTTTTTGATTTGATCCTGCTCCTTGGCATTGTCAGCGGCGCGCTGGCCTTTGTAATCCTGCCGCTGTTTCTCTACTTTCTCAAGCCCAAGGTAAACCCGTGGCAGGTGCTGTACGGCTATCTGGGATCGGCTATCGCCGCTTTTTTTTCAAGGGATATAAATTTCACGCTGCCCGTCCTTCTGCGGAATTCCAAAGATAATTTCGGCATCCGGCGGCGAAGCGCCAGCGTAAGCCTGGTGCTGTTCAGCACATTTTGCCGTGCCGGCAGCGCGATGGTAGCCGCCATGGCTTTTTTTGTTATCATCAAGTCCTATTCCAGCCTGGGCATTTCAATGGCAGAAGTTTTTTCCGTCAGCCTGCGCGCCCTGGCAATATCTTTTTTGCTTGCCCGCCACCCCGGAGACGGCGCTTATACCGCCCTGGCGGTGCTATGCCTGGGTTACGGAGGCGGCTTTGAAGCGGGCTACCTTATCCTCAAGCCGATGGCCTTTTTCCTGATCGCGGTTGGAACCTTCCTTGATATCATGATCGCTTCGTTTGCTTCGTATGCCTGCGCACAAATGAGCGGTTTTGTCGAAGAAAAAAACGTTGCGCGTTTTAGTTAGGGATATTTGCATTTATAATGATTTGCGGAAAGCGGTTCGTTGTCTTTCTTTTTGTGGTTCTTGCGGCTTCCTGCCAGAGCCGGTTTCCGGGGGAAGCTGCCGCCGAATCCCATTCGCGCGGCACATTTTCCGTTGCCATTGCCAATAACGAGGAAGATTCATTTGCCTGGGAACGGAAATGGCTTGAACGCATACTTGCGGAATCCCCGGAAATTCCGGCGCTTGATATGTATTTCGATCCCCCGGCGGATGAACATTCAGCGGACATTGTAATCGATTTTTTTTCGTATTGGAAACATGAAAATAAAATTGACGGAATTGATATTTCAAAAACACATTATGTGCCAAGGGAAAACCCCCTGAGCGCCAGGAAAAATACGACGCTGGAATCCTGCATTGCCGGAAACGAAGACCTTGTCCGCCTGGATGAACTTGAACCGCCATTTGCCGCCCTTACGGTTGACGGATGCCGCGTTGACGATGCCGCCTATCCCCTGGTACTGAATACCGGCATTTCCATACGTTTCTGCGAAGGTCAAAATGACGATGAAGCAGCGAAACGCACAACCAAAGCCCTTGGGGAATTTCTTTCCGGCATTTCCAAACCTCTATTGGAAGAAACGCCGGCATTAACCTGGATAGCTTCCGCCGGGGACATGATGCTTGGGCGCAACGCAGGAAATATTCTTCTTAACGACGGGCCTGGGACGCTTTTCGGCGGCGTTTGCGATATTTTTTCTGCATCTGATCTGGTTCTGGTAAATCTGGAGGGGGCATTGAGCAGCCGGGGAACAAAGGCGGGGAAAACATTTACGTTTCGTTTTGAGCCTCCGCAGGATATGGCTGCTGCAATTAAAAACGCGGGAATACACGCCGTCCTTCTGGTAAACAACCACTCGTTTGATTACGGCGAAGCTGCCTTTTTGGACACCATAACTTTTTTGGAAAATGCGGGCGTGGGGGCAATCGGCGCGGGGCGGAATTTGGCAGAGGTGCTGGAAGGATGGGCATATAAAAAGGGCGGTTTTGCCGCCCGCGTGTGGGGGATTGGATCGTTTTCGCAGGAAAGAAGCGGCTGGGACGGCCTTGAACATACAGCGGAAGCCGATAAAGCCGGCTTTATTCATGCGCGGCGCGGAGGCGGGGCAATTTTGGGCGTGCGTTTGAGACAGGCTGACAAGGAAAATGATCTGAACATAGTGCTTTTGCACGGCGGCGAAGAATGGTCAGACCGTCCGGACAGCCGGACACGGGAGCTTTGTACGGACCTTGTGCAATCCGGCGCCGATCTGATAATTGGTTCGCACCCCCACATTGTCCAGGGCTTTGAATGGATCGAAGGCAAACCTGTTTTTTGGTCGCTGGGAAATTTTGTTTTTGCCGGAATGGAAAACACCGGCGGGGGCGATCAGGGATTGCTGATTCATTTGGGGTATTGCGGAAAAAAACTGGTTTACATGGAATTGTACGCGCTTTCCCTTACTGGGCCGCGCGTTGTTATTGCTCCCGATAAAAACCTCGATGGATTTTACCGAAAATCAAACGAACTTGCCCGATCCGCCCGCTGAATCCCCATTCCCCGATTCATCTCTATTTTGTTACAATAGCATATCTATGGAATTAACCGAAGATTTAATTGGATCCCTTTCCGTCGACGAGGGCAGGCTGATCAATGGCATTGCGGAAACGCTTACAATAAACGCGGCGCAGGTTTCGGCGGTTATCGCGCTGCTTGCCGATGAATGTACGGTTCCCTTTATCGCCCGCTACCGGAAAGAAAAAACCGGCGCACTGGACGAGGTGCAGATTCGCAGCATTGAGCATAAATATTCAAGCGGAAAAAATCTTGAAAACCGCCGCATTGAAATTATCCGCTCGATCTTTGGGCAGGGAAAGCTCACCGAAGAATTGTACGGCAACATACAGGGCGCGGCGACCTTGAGCGAACTGGAAGACATCTATTCGCCGTACAAGCGCAAGAAAAAAACCAGGGGGATGATCGCCTGCGAAAAGGGGCTGGCGCCGCTTGCCGATGCGATGCGGGAACTTGAAGCCGCGCCGCTGCTGGCGAAGGCCGCCGAATTTGTAACGCCGGCCTCAGAGACAGGCAAAGCCGAAGCGGACCTTGCCGTCGCCTCAGTCGAAGACGCCCTGCAGGGCGCGATGGACATTATCGCCGAGGCAATTTCCCGCGACACGGAAAACCGCGCGCAGATCAAGGCGTTCTATCTAAAAGACGGAAAAATTATTGTTAACGGATCGGGTAAGCCGGGCAAGGGCGACGAGGAGGCGAAAAAGACCAGCGTCTACCAGATGTACTGGGATTATTCCGAGACCCTTGCCGGCATCAAGCCCCACCGTATCCTTGCAATCAACCGTGGCGAGCGGGAGGGAGCGTTAGACGTAACTATTGACGTTGACGAGGCTGCCGCCGCCCAGATGCTTCAGCGGAAGTATGTCCTGCACAACGATTACCACAAGACCGCCATCGAGGACGGCCTCAAGCGGCTCTTGTCGCCAGCGCTGATTCGGGAGATTCGCGGGGATCAGGGCGATGCCGCCGACGATCACGGCATCGGCGTGTTCAGCGAAAATTTAAGGAACCTGCTGCTGCAGCAGCCGATCAAGGGAACAAGGGTGATGGGAATCGACCCCGGCATCCGCACGGGAACCAAATGCGCTTTTCTCGACGATACGGGAAAATACCTTGGCAGCATCGTTATCTATAACCATAAAGTCGAAGAGGCGAAAAAGGCGATCCTCGAAGGAATTCGCCGCTACGACGTGCAGCTCATCGCCGTCGGAAACGGAACCGGCAGCCGCGATGTGCAGGAGATAATCGCCGCCCTCATTGCGGATAACGGCTTGGAACTGCTGTACACCGTGGTCGACGAGGACGGCGCGTCGGTGTATTCCGCCGGTGACATTGCCCGCGAGGAATTTCCCGACCTAGACCTGACGATACGCGGGGCCGTTTCGATCGGGCGGCGTTTGCAGGACCCCCTGGCGGAACTGGTAAAGATCGATCCAAAGTCCATCGGCGTTGGGCTGTACCAGCACGACGTAAATCAAAAAAAGCTCTCCGACACCCTGGACGAGGTTGTATCTTCGGTGGTGAACAACGTGGGGGTAAACCTCAACACGACAAGCGTTTCGCTGTTGAAATATGTTTCGGGGATAAACGGCTCGCTGGCAAAGAAAATTGTCCATTACCGTGATACAAAGGGCAGAATCGCAAGCCGCGCCGAATTAACCTCTGTCCCCGGCATGGGTCCGAAAAGTTTTGAGCAGTGCGCCGGTTTTTTAAAGATACCCGAAAGCGCCGAGCCGCTGGACAATACCTGGGTTCACCCGGAACATTATTCTGCGGCGCGGGAGATACGCAGGGCGTTAACCGAAACAGCGACCCCCGGCCTCACCTCCGGCGTGGTTGCCTCGCTCAGCGAGAAACACGGCGTTGGGGAAATCACCATCCGCGACATTGCCGGTGAACTGAACCGGCCCGGCCGCGACCCCCGCGACGGCTATCCAAAGCCGATAATGCAGAAAGGCGTGGTAACATTTGAGGACCTCCGCGAAGGGATGATGATCACCGGCAAGATAAAAAACGTTGTCGACTTCGGCGCGTTTGTCGATCTGGGGATCAAGGAAACCGCGCTGGTGCATATTTCCGAAATGAGCGACCGTTTCGTTAAGGACCCGATGGAAACGGTAAAAGTAGGCGAAGTGCTGGAATTCAGGATAATCAGCCTGGATGCCGAACGCCGCCGAATCGGACTATCAAGGAAGAGCGGGGAATGGGGAGTAGGGAATAGGGAGCAGGGAAAAGAGAAAAACCGGGAATCTCCGAAAAAGCCTCAAAAACAACGTACCAAAACCCCCAGTCCCCAATGCGGCAGAGCCGCACCCCTTATCCCCAGTCCCCAATCCAAAACCCCCAGTCCCCAAAGCGGCAGAGCCGCACCCCTTGTCCCCAGTCCCCAAAACGACGACGGAACCACATACAACCCCTTTGCCGAGGCTTTCAAAAAAGCGGGAAAACGCTGAAAGTGAATGATTTTGACATACTTTCAGACGGCCTCGCATTGCTTTGCGGCAGCGATTCCCAGGTAGAAGCCGTTATCGCACCCCGCCGCGAGGAAATTTTTTCCCTGCTTGCCAAATACATTGTGGAAATCGAACGGCACAACCCCGCTCTGGGCATTGTGGGAACCAATGACCGGCGGGAACTCGTCGTCAGGCACATACTCGATTCACTCGCGCCACTGGGGATCATTTCCCGGTTTCTGGCAAACGATATTAGAGCACAGATAGCAGATGTCGGATCGGGCGCCGGGCTGCCGGGGATTCCCCTGGCGATTGCCCTGCCGCAAGCGGAATTTACCCTGATAGAACGGAGCGGACGCAGGGCGAACTTTTTACGGAATACGATAGCGGCGTTGGGCATCGGCAATGCCGCCGTAGAAGAAGGCGAGATGGAAAAAGCCAAACCGGGCCGCTTTCGGATGGTGACTTTTCGCGCTTTTCGACCGCTGGAGCCAAAAATCTTTAAAAAACTGCACCGGCTCTGCGCCAAAGACGGCGTTTTGGCGGCCTACAAGGGCCGGCCCGAAAAAATAAAAGCCGAGATGGCAGCGCTTGAAGCGGCTATGCCGAATGTAAGCTTAAACTGGGAATTGCAGCCCTGCCCCGTCCCCCTGCTCGACGAACAGCGCCACCTGGTTGTGATATATAAATAATTTTGTGAATAATCTCACACAGAGGCACGGAGGCACAAAGTTTAATCGCATTTCTCAAACTTCGCGCGTATCCCTGTGCCTTAGTGCCTCCGTGAGGGTATTAGGGAAAGAAAATTTACTTTGCTTTGGCTCTGCGCGCCGGTTTTGCGCCGGGCTTTTTTCCTGCGGATTTCCGCTTGTCGGCGAGAGTCGGTTTTTTTTTGGAGGTTTTTTTGTCTTTCGGCGTGTGGGGCTTGCGGACAAAAGTGTAATTGCCAATATCGGTAATGCCGGCTAATTCTTTCGCAAGTTCCTTGTCACCGGCAGCTTTGGACAGATCAAATTGCATCTGCAATGTGAGCCAGTATTCCGGCTTTGTTTTGAAAAATTTGGCAAGGCGGAAGGCGGCGGCGATCGAAACGGGGGATTTGTCAAGGACAAGGAGCCTCACCATCGCGTTGCTCATGTTGATTGCCTTTGCGAGCCTGTTGCAGTTCAAACCGTGTTTTTTCAGCAGGTCCTGAAGCACGGTTCCGGGAGTTTGTTTGTTTGTCATGATACTTCCTTGGTAATAGATTTTATTATATTGTAAGCGAAATTTTAATTTATGTCAAGCAAAAAAATATATTCTTAAAAAAATATTATATTTTAACCCTGCCCCTGAAACTCCGCGAAAGGGTAATGCGGTCGGTGTATTCCAGATCGCCGCCCACCGGCAAACCCGATGCCAGGCGGGTCACTTCTACGGAGAAATCTTTAAGAACCTTGTGCAGATACAGCGCCGTGGTATCGCCTTCGACCGTGGGATTAAGGGCAAGGATAATTTCTGTTACATCAGGCTTTATCCGTTCGATCAGTTTGCCGATGGCAAGGTCGCCGGGGCCGATTCCTTCCAGCGGCGCGATAAGGCCGCCAAGTACGTGAAAAACCCCGTGAAATTCGCGGGATTCTTCTATGATGCGGAGGTCCTGGGCGCGTTCAACCACGCAGATAACCGAGGTATCGCGGCCCGGATCGGAACAAATCGGGCAGGGGTCGGTTTCGGTAAAGCCCCCGCAAACGCCGCAGCGGAAAACTGAACGGTGCAAGGAGGACAATTCATCCGCCAGAGCGTGAGCATAGGAACTTTCGCCGTCAAGGATATGGTAGGCCATTCGGGACGCGCTTTTTTTTCCCACGCCGGGGAGTTTTGAAAGCAGCGCGACAAGCCTGTCAATGGCGTTGGGACTCATTACATGCCCATTAAACCGGAAAGGCCCGGAATGTTCAGCCCGCCTGTCATGGCGCTTACTTCGCTGCGAATCGCCTCCTGAATATTTTCCAAACCGCTGGAAAACGCCGCCATTACCAGGTCCTGCAGCATTTCCGTATCGCCGCCTTCTATGGCTTCCGGCGCTATCCGCACTGCCATAACTTCAAATTTGCCGTTAAGATCGATCTCCACCATGCCGCCCCCGGCGGAACCGGTAGCGTTTAATGAAGCCAGTTTTTCCTGGAAAACACCCATATGTTCCTGTACTTTTTGGGCGTTTTTTAAAAGATCCAAAGGGTTGATATTCATATTACCTCTCGTCTACCAAAGTTCCGGGAATTAATCTGAGCACGCGGTCAACGGGCGATTCATCGCCTTGTGACTCGTCACCTTGCGATTCATCGCCTTGCGACTCGTCACCGGGCAATACATTGCCTGGCGATTCATCGCCTTGTGACTCGTCACCGGGCAATACATTGCCTGGCGATTCATCACCCTGCGGCTCGTTTCGCGGCTCATTTGCGGTATTTCGCAGATGCCCGCTCCAGACAGGCTCGTCGTTATCCTCTGCCGGTTCAGCCCGAGGCTGCCCTGCGTCTGCGGTAAGAATCCGCCGACATTCATCGGCAATCGCCTGTTCCTCATCGTTCCTGTGCCGCGTCCTGGAAGCGTAGGATTGCGCTTCCTGCCTCGGCCCCGGCGCGCCGCCGCTTGTGTTCGCAGCGGCGGAACCTGCATGTGCGCCGAGAACGCGCCGTGCCCCGTCCAGGGCGGCTTTCAGTTCAACGGGAGAAACCCATTGGCCCAGCCAGGCGAGTTTTGAAACAGCCGTTTCAAGCTCGAAGCGGGGAGAGACCGAATACCGTATGTCGCGGTAACAGGCAAGCAGGATGTCAAGGGCCTGCTCCAGCCGCATTCCGTCAAGGGCATTCAACACTTTTTCAGAAAACTGATCCCTTGAATAGCCCAAAAGGGATTCGCGGCTGATGCCGTTTTTGACCAGCAAAAGGCCGCGGTAATAACCGGCTAAATCGATGATAAGCTGTTCAATGGCAACGCCCGAGGAAAGGATTGCGTCAATGTGAGAAAATGCCGCGGGCGCGTCATTGGCGGCGCAGGCTTCGGCAAGGGCGTTGATGGTTTCCAGCCCGGCAAGGCCGAGCTTTTCGCGGATAAGGTTTTCGCGGATATGGCCGCCGGAAAACGACGCCACCTGGTCGAACAGGGTAAAGGCGTCCCGCAGGCTGCCGGTGGATTCCCTGGCTATCCAGAACAGGGCGTTGTCCTCGGCCTCTACCCCTAATTCGCCGCAGATGTTTTTCAGTATCGCCTGAATCGTCTCGATGGCGATGAGCCGGAAATTAAACTGCTGGCAGCGGCTTTTAATCGTCGCCGGAACCTTGTGCAGTTCCGTTGTGGCGAAAATAAAGATGATGTATGGCGGCGGCTCTTCGATGGTTTTTAAAAGTGCGTTAAAGGCGTTGTTGCTCAGCATGTGCACTTCGTCGATGATGTATACCTTGTAGCGTCCTGCCTGCGGGGGGAAAAGCACCTCGTCCTTGATCTGGCGGACATCGTTGACGGATGTGTTGGAAGCGCCGTCAATTTCGATAACGTCCATGCTTGCGCCTGCCGCAATTGACCGGCAATTGTCGCAGATGCCGCAGGGATTTTCCGCTGGACCTTTTTCGTTCTGCGGCGATTCGCAGTTCAGAGCGCGGGCCAAAATGCGGGCGGCGCTGGTTTTGCCGCAGCCCCTCGGTCCGGAGAACAGGTAGGCGTGGGCTATGCTCCCGCTTTTCAGGGAATTTTTCAGGGTTGAAACGACAAATTCCTGTCCCGCAAGTTCGTCAAAGGTTTTGGGACGCCGTTTTGTTGCAGTCACTTCATAGGCCGGGCTGTCTGACATGGCTTTAGTATATATAAGCAATTATCAATTAACAAGTAACGAGTAATAAAGAGTGCCCGCCAGGAATGCCGCGGCGCAGCGTGCATCCGCTTACTGTTGCTTCCTTCCGGACCTGGCAGGGTTGGGCGGCGCCCACTCGCACGGTTCCTGGCAGGGCAAGGCTATAGTACAATGCCCTTCGGGAAAAGGCAATAGCAACTACGTTGCCTGTTCTGCGGCCATTTTCGCGCCTTGCTCGCGCAGCAGGTATTTCTGGATTTTGCCAGAAGAGGTTAACGGGTAGCTGTCAACAAAGAACACGTACCGGGGAATTTTGAAGCGGCTGATCTTGCCTCGGCAGAAGTCGCGGACGTCTTCCTCATTTATGGTTACGTCGGGGTGCAGAATGATAAACGCGCCGACTTCCTCGCCGTACCGCCTGCTGGGGATGCCTACCACCTGCGCGTCTTTAACGCCGGGCATGGTGTACAGGAAGTCCTCTATTTCCTTGGGGTACACGTTTTCGCCGCCCCGGATGATCATGTCCTTGATGCGGCCGGTGACGCGGAAAAAGCCCCTCTCGTCTTTTACCCCCACATCGCCGGAATGGAGCCAGCCCTGCTGATCGATGCACTGGGCGGTGGCT
>WRJO01000054.1 GCA_009778545.1 Treponema sp.
CGATTTGAACAAGTCGGGGCGGATGAACTTGATGGACATCGCCTTTCTGGTGCTGGACGAAGCCGACCGTATGTTCGACATGGGCTTTTACCCCGACCTCCGCAAGCTGATCAGGGTAGTGCCGCCGGCGGATCGCCGCCAGACAATGCTGTTCAGCGCGACGCTTAACGCCTGGGTAAAAAATCTCGCGTGGGAATACACCCGCGAGCCGTTCGAGATTGAAATAAAGCCGGAGATTGTAACGGTTGAGGAAGTCGATCAGATCCTCTACCATGTCCCCTCCGAAGAAAAGATGCGGCTGCTCTTGGGCGTTCTGGAGCGGGAGAAGCCGGAGAGCGCGGTTGTGTTCTGCAACACCAAGCGATACACGGAAATCTGCGCTAAACGGCTGCGGGCCAACGGCTACGACTGCGAGTTTATCATCGGCGACCTGCCGCAGAACCGCCGGCTTAAGGTGATTGACGACGTTAAGGCGGGAAAGACGAAACTGCTCGTGGCGACCGATGTCGCGGCGAGGGGTCTGGACATTGAAGGCCTGTCGATGGTGGTGAACTACGATCTGCCCGTCGAGGCGGAAAATTACGTGCACCGTATCGGGCGCACAGCGCGGGCGGGCAAGACCGGCAGGGCTATCACCCTGGCAAGCGAGCAGGACGTGTACGAGCTGCCCGCCATTGAACGCTACATTGGCAAGAAGATCCCCTCGGAAATTGCCGTGGCGGATCTGTACGCCGAGGATAAAAGCGCCGGGCAGCACATCCGCTCTGAGATATACGAAGACCGCCGCGAGGAACGCCATCTGCACGGCAACGCCAAGGCCGGTGAAGGCAGGGGCGCGCGCCCCCACGGCCAGAACCGAGGCGGCGGGGACCGCACCGGCGGCAAGAGGCGGGATGCCGCTCACGGCAGCAGGAAGGGCGATGCCCAGCGGCAAGGCCGCCGCCAGGATCAGCGGCAGGACCGTAGGCCAGACCAGCGGACCGGACGCCCGCAGGGACAGCGTCAAGACCAACGGCAAGGCCAACGGCCAGGCCAACGGCCAGACCAAAGGTCAGACCAGCGTAGCGCCAAACCGGGAAGCAGCGCACGGGGCAACGCCCAGGGCGCGTTAGGCGCACTTGGTGTCCAGGACGTCCAAAGCGTCCTTGGGCAGCACGCGCCGCAGGACCTGAGCCGCATGACCTTTGATGAACGGATGGCCCTGTACAAGGACAAGTACAACTCAGGAACAGGCGGGAAAAGCGGTTCAAAACCCGCCGGCGGGAAACCTTCCGGGAAAAAGCGCGGCGGCAAACCAGGCGCCGCCGGGGCGAAAGGCGCAGGTCAACGCGGAACGCCGCCGGTTACGAAACAGCCCGCAGAACAGGCCGCGGCCCCTGCGTCGGTCCCCGCGAAAAAAGGCGTTATCTCGCGCCTGTTGGGATTGTTCGGAAAGAAGTAGCTAACTGTCACCAATTTTTTTAAATTTTTTCCCTGAGATATAAAGCAAATCGCGACTTCTCGCCATATATAGAGTAGAGGAATTTTAAGGATTTCTTACTATTAAGAACCGTTATAAACGGTTATACTGCGAGGAGGAGAACATGGGAACTTTTATGGAAGAAATCACACTGGAGAACAGCACAGACAGAGAGAATGTTAATCGAGGGTATATCAACGAAAGCCAAATCCGCAACCTGAAAGTGGAAGCAATACCCGACACCGGTGCCTGGACGCTGGTCATTAATGAAGAGATACGCCAAAAATTGGGTCTCACCATTAAGAGTGAAGTGCAATCTACCCTTGCTGACGGTAAAACGTCAAATTACCCGATTACCGAAGCCGTTTCAATCCAATGGAAAAACCGTAACACCGAACTTCCGGCGGTAGTTGTTGCCGACGCGAAAAAAGTTTTGCTTGGGGCATTACCTCTTGAAGCAATGGACTTAATAGTTGATCCGGTACATCAAACCCTGGCTGGGGCACACGGGGACGAACCTCTATATATTCTTTGCTAACCGGCTTTTGAGGAGGCAGCGCACGGTGTCAGGCACCCGGCACCGCAGCCTAACCGGTTAAAATCTCGGCCAGGTCGGATTTCCAGTCGGCCGATTTCTGCATGGCGGCTTTTACCCCCAGCGCCTTGATGCGTTTAAGCTGCGTTTCATCGTCGGCGCTGGTGACGACGATTACCGGGGCCGATTTGTCGGAAACCATAAGCCGCTTGATAAATTCCTCGCCGCTCATGTCCGCCAGAGACATTCCGGAAATTACCCATTCCGCCCTGCCCGCCTTGACCGCGGCGATTGCTTCCTCTCCCTTTGCGAAGCTCTCGGATTCATGGCCCAACTCGGATAAAAAGGTCTTCATTAACTTGCGGAAAAACTCGCTGTTGTCAACGTGAACGATATGACTCATGATCTGCGCCCCCTGGTTAATTCCATGGTATCATTGAAAAACCGCATTTGCAATGCCTAAATATAATCCGAAATTTCACGCTTGACTTTTATGGAGGGCGGCTCCATCATGATTCAGGAGGCTAGAAATGGCAGAAATCACGAAATTTGCAGGTTCCGACATCGAAATCGCCCAGGCAGTGTACCCCCGGCATGCGCTCCACATCGACGATGTTGCCGAAAAAGCCGGGATTCCCGGCGAATATATCGAACATCACGGGAAATACAAGGCAAAAGTTGACTATAACTTCCTGCTGAACAGCCAGAATACGAAAGACGGCAAGCTGATTTTGGTAACGGCCATTACTCCCACCCCCGCCGGCGAAGGAAAGACCACTACGACGGTCGGCGTTGCCGACGGCCTTGCCCGAATCGGCAAGAAGGTGCTGGTCGCCCTGCGGGAACCGTCGCTGGGGCCGGTTTTCGGCGTCAAAGGCGGCGCGGCAGGCGGCGGCTGGGCGCAGGTTATCCCCATGGAGGACATTAACCTCCACTTTACCGGCGATTTTCACGCCATAGGCGCGGCAAACAACCTTCTTGCCGCCATGATCGACAACCATATCTTCCAGGGCAACAAGCTCAACCTTGACCCCCGCAAAATCATCTGGCGGCGCTGCGTGGACATGAACGACCGCCAGCTCCGCTTTGTCGTCGACGGCCTGGGGGGCAAGGCGAACGGCATGCCCCGCGAGGACGGCTACGACATTACCGTGGCTTCGGAGATCATGGCGATACTCTGCCTTTCCTCCGGCATCGACGACCTAAAGGCGCGGCTGGGGCGCATCATCGTGGGCTACACTTTCGGCAAGCAGTCCGATGGCAGCGAACAGCCGGTTACGGCGGCGCAGTTGAACGCACAGGGGGCGATGGCGGCGCTGCTCAAGGACGCCCTCAAGCCGAACCTGGTGCAGACGCTGGAGGGCACGCCGTCTTTTGTTCACGGCGGCCCCTTTGCCAACATCGCCCACGGCTGCAATTCAATCATGGCGACAAAGATGGCAATGAAATGCGCCGATTATGTGGTAACGGAAGCGGGCTTCGGCGCCGACCTGGGCGCGGAAAAGTTCCTCGACATCAAGTGCCGCTTCGGCGGGCTCAAGCCGGCGGCGGTCATCATTGTCGCAACCGTCCGGGCGCTCAAGTCCCACGGCGGCGTAAAAAAAGCCGATCTGGAAAAGGAAAACCTGGCCGCACTGGAAGCGGGGCTGCCGAACCTTTTGCAGCATGTGGAAAATATCACCAAAGTGTATAAGCTCCCCGCCGTGGTTGCGATTAACGCCTTCCCCAAAGACACAAAGGCCGAGCTGGACCTGGTCGAGGCAAAGTGCAGGGCGTTGGGCGTAAACGTGGCGCTTTCCGAAGTGTGGGCAAAGGGCGGCGAGGGCGGCGAAAAAGTCGCTGAAGAAGTGGTGCGGCTCTGCGAACAGCCCAGCAGCTTCGAGTTCGCGTACGACGTAAACCTTTCGGTAAAGGAAAAAATCGAGGCGATAGCGAAAAAGATCTACCACGCCGACGGCGTTACGATACTCCCCGCCGCGCAGAAGCAGATCGAGCAGCTGGAAAAACTCGGCATGGACAAGGTGCCGATCTGCATGGCAAAAACCCAGTACAGTTTCTCCGACGACCCCGCCCTGCTGGGCGCGCCTGCGGGCTGGACGCTGACCGTGCGGAACATAAAAATCTCCGCCGGCGCCGGTTTTATCGTGGCCCTTACCGGCGAGATAATGACGATGCCCGGCCTGCCGCCTGTCCCCGCTGCCGAAAAAATCGACGTAGACAACACCGGAAAAATTTCGGGGCTATTTTAGCAGGTTCGCAGATACCCACACAGAGGCACCAAGGCACAGAGAGAAGATAAAGGATTAACGAGTTTTATGTTAACTGTGGATTATCCTTCCCAAATCTCCGTGCCTTTGTGCCTCCGTGAGAGATAATTACAATTAATCGTAAATTCGTGGTACGCGCTTGCTGATGTTGCAGGTAATTTCGTAGGGTATTGTGCCAACTACCCGGGCGAGTTCGGCGGCGTCGAGGGCGGGACCGCCGAAAATGACCGCTTCGTCCCAGCGGCGGACTTCGCTGCCGGGGCCGATGTCCGCCATGCACTGATCCATGCAGATGCGACCCACCAATGGGTACGACCTGCCGCCGATGACCGCCTGCCACCGGTTGCTTGCCAGGCGGGGCAGGCCGTCGGCGTAGCCAAGGGGCAGCACGGCGATTTCCGTGTCCCGGCCGGCGGTCCAGGTTCTGCCGTAGGAAACGGCCTCGCCTTTTTTTACCCGCCTGATAAACGCCACATTGGTCCGCAGTTCCATCACCGGCTCTGCCCGCAGCGGCGGCAGCGCGAGGCCGGCGGCGGTTTCGTCAGCGGTTGAGATAGACGACGTTGTAATGTCGTCTATCGTCCCGGCTGTTTCTGCCGTTTTATTGGCAGAAACAGTGTTATACCCGTACAGGAAAATCCCCGGCCGCACCATGTCGAACCAGGCGTCGGGGTGCAGGATAACCGCGCCGGAGTTGGCGGCGTGGACAATGCCGGGGTCGACGCCCGCCGCCCGAAGACAATCTACCGCAGCGGTAAAGCGGGCAATTTGTTCCTTTGTAAAGGCAATGTCCTCCGGGGCGGCGGAATCGGCGGCGGCAAGGTGGGTGGCGGTGCCAGCGTATTCCAGCGCGGCGCTGGCGGCAATGTGCCGCGCAAGAGCCGGGGCGTCTTTGGGCGCACAGCCCATGCGGCCCATGCCGGTGTCCACTTTCAAATGGACAGGCAGCCGCCGTCCTGCCGTTTTTGCCACATTTTCCAGCGCTGTGATGAATTCGCCGTCCGAAACAAAGGGAATCAGTTTATATTTGAAAATATCATATATTTCATTCGTAAGTGGCTGCGAAAAAAGCAGAATCGGCGCTTCAATGCCTTCATTCCGCAGCGATACGCCTTCGTCCACACACGCGACGCCAAGGCATACGTCCTCCGGGGGGAAGGCCGCCCCCGCCGCGAGGGCCGAGCGGGCAATGGCAGCCGCCCCATGCCCATATGCGTCGGCCTTTACCGGCACGCAGATCTTCCGCCGCCCTACCCGTTCCTGCACGGCCCGGAGGTTGCAGAGAAACCGGTCCAAATGCACAATCGCCCGAGTAGCCCTCATGGATGCAGTGTACTGAATTGCAGCAATATTTGATATTGCTTTTTCACATGAAATCGTAATAAAATTGCAGTGCACACCGAAAAAATGGGGGAACATTATGGCAGGGCAGAAAAAGAAATCGTTGGTGGTTATGTTTACCACCGTCTATTTGTCAATAATCATTCTTATTGTGATAATCTTCTCGGCGTTCTTCTTCTACAACATCCACGGCCTGGCCAGCAGCGAGGCTGTATCCGATGTCAGGGAACACATTGCCCATTTGCGCGATATGGTTAATTCCAGCCTGGCGGAACACGATAAAATTGTAAAACACACAGCTGCAAGCATGGCGCACTTCTTCATAAATGGGGAATCTTTGCAGGAGGACATACAGGAATATCTGGCAGACATGCAGGAAACGATTCCCGATATCCTTGACCTTTACTATATAAGCACCGGGGTGTGGAACCACCCGGGAGGCTTTGCCATCTTTGCCGGAGGCTGGGTTCCCGGGGACACCTGGGATAATACCGGGCGCGGCTGGTTCATTGACGCAAAAAATGCCCATGGCAAAATTGCCTATTCTGATCCCTATGTGGATTCCCAGACCGGAGACGTTGTTGTCACCATGTCGATGACGGTTTTCAACAGCAGGGGAGAAGACATCGGGGTAGTAGCGGATGATCTTACGGTGAACAGCCTGGGAGAAGCTATCCATAAAACAGAAACGTACCCCGGACAGCAAATTTTCCTCATCAACAGCGATGGGCTGTATGTCACCCATGAAGATATCAATGCAATCATGGAAAAGGACTATTTTGCCGAAACAGGACTCAATGAATATAAAGAAAGGGTGCTTTCTTCCCAGGAAATCACCATTATTGACAGAAACGTATTTCTTTATTCGGTCCATATCCCCTCAACAAGCTGGATGCTCGTTTCTACCATTCCGCGATCCGTTATCTTTGCCGATGTAAACCGCCTCATGCTGCGCATGATCATTATAAGCTTGTCTTTCCTGGCCGCCGCCGCCGTAATCTCGATTCTGTTCACCCATAAAATGCTCACCGTCCCCCTCAAGGGGCTGAAAGAAGTCGCCGGCACACTGGCCAATATGGACTTTTCCGTTGATATAAAAAAAATCAGAACAGACGAAATTGGCGATATGCAGCACGCGCTGCTTACCATCAGGGACAGTCTGCGGAGCAACATTTCCGATCTGGAACAGCATGCGGCCAAAGCCAACGAAAACTCGGGCAGGCTGAACTCGGTGGTCACGGACTCCTTCTCGGCTATCGAAAAAATGACCGGCAATATGAACGAGATGGACGACAAGGCAAAGAGCCAGATGGGATCGGTAGGCATAGCCTCAGACGCGGCGATGGAGATATACCAGTACAACGACTCTTTTGAACGAACCGTGCAAACCCAGTCAGATACTATTGCCCAATCTTCCCAGATCATCGAACAGGTGGTGAAGGGGATCGATTCAATCCGCCATGTGGTAGAAGGTACAAGCAAAACCACCGACACCTTGGGCAAATCTTCTGAGGCGGGACATAAAATGCTGAGTAAGCTGTCCGAAGAACTCAAGCACATTGAGGAACAGTCCGCTACCCTGCAGAATGCCAACAAGACCATCGCAGACATTGCGGCACAGACGAACATCCTCGCGATGAACGCGGCGATTGAGGCCGCCCATGCCGGGGAAGCGGGGCGGGGCTTTGCCGTCGTCGCCGGTGAAGTGCGAAAGCTGGCGGAACTTTCCAGCAAGGAATCGGACGGGATCTCCATCGAAATCAAGAAGATGGAGAAGGTCATCAAACAGATCGGCGCGGTATCCCAGGAAACCGTCAAAGCGATGAACACGATATTCAACGAGATCAAATCAATGAACACGTCGTTCATATCGGTTAACGCCGCTGTGGAGGAACAGACCGCCGGAGGCACCCGGATGCTCGAATCGCTCCGCATCGTTGAGGAGATGACCGGGCAAGTCCGCGAGGGGGCGCAGCTCATACACAAACGCAGCGGGGCTATCAACAAGGAGATGGAAAAGCTCAAGAGTATCTCCCGGGAAGTAACCGATAAGGTTCAGCAGATGCGGACGGCTACGGAAAGTATCTCGCAATTCCTTGGAAACGCCAAAAAGCTCATGTAGGCCCCCCAGAGCCAAAAAGCGGTGCGGAAATTTCATAAATTCTGGAATTTCTGAATAACCGTGATATATTTAACGTTAAGTACTATGGGGTTTAGGTCTGCCGGAAAGGCTTTT
This sequence comes from Treponema sp., assembly GCA_009778545.1. Taxonomy (GTDB): domain Bacteria; phylum Spirochaetota; class Spirochaetia; order Treponematales; family Breznakiellaceae; genus WQXQ01. Next base: position 7,839 of record WRJO01000054.1, read on the forward strand.
TTAGCACTGGTTCTTCTTCTTGCTCTCGCTGGCTGCGGAGAGCTTGATTCGCTGTTTCCACAAAGCGAAAGTTACCATGTAAAGGCCATGATCAACGGAAATTCTCTGGAAGATTGCTCACTGATATGGGCTGCCGATGAAATTCGCCCTTATTTTGCCGCATCTGTAGGAAACGACCCGGATTTAACCGGATTGCTGGTCTATATTCAGAATTCCAGGGGCGAAGTTGTCGGAGAAAAGGTACTATATTCGCTCCAGCCCTATTCCGGCGGGGCAGAAGCCCCGAACGAGACCGCACAGGAAGGCGGTCCTGCCGAATTGGCAGCCGAAGAAACCCCTGGAAACGGGGCCGCGCGGGGAAAATGGGGCTTTATCAACACTAAAGCCGCAGAACCGGACGACGCCGTCGTCATTGTGGTTGCATCCCTCGACCAGGAAATTCCCCCTTTCCCCATTCCGGAAAATATGGAGATCGGCCCGTACATCCTGGTTTTTGAGGCAATTGGGAAAAAAGAAACCCTGTGCCACAGCGAATCGGCTATTTTTTATCTGGGCAACACCGAATTCGCCATTAAAGATATCACTATGTACCTGCCGAAAGTTTCCGACGCACGGCTGATCCCCCCGGGAACGACGATCCTCCTGGAGTCCAACCTCGATTTTGACAGCCGCCTTGAGCCGTACCTCATCTGGTACGACGGCAGAACCGTGATCAGCGAAGGAAAAATGAGCGAAGGCGCCGGAAGCATTCTCTGGAAAGCCCCGGAACGGGCCGGGTTCTATTCGCTGCGGCTTGAGGTTTTTCCATTTAAACTGCGGAGCAATTTTTCCGGTGTTTACCGGGAGATTGCCCTGCCCGTCTCGTCCAAAGCCACGGACGGAATCAGGGGATACTTTTTTGGAGAAGGCCCGGAATATGCCGGCAACAGCCAACTGTCTTCGGGGACGGTATTTGCCGAGCTAAAACTGGCGGAGATCGAATTTGAAGAAGACCCCGATGAAGAAAACACGCCGGCTGTGATCGAACGGCCCGAACTCCTGAGGTGGTATCAGTTTGAGGGAAGTTTGGACGATACAACCGCATGGTCCGACACCGAGCGATCCCTGATACCGGCCGGAGAAAAAGCTGCCCTGTGGACCTCTGTTGGGCAGAGCTACGGACTTTCCACCGGGCCCCATGACGCATACCTCCTTTCCCCCATTACTTTTTTCCGCAATGCCCAGGCGGAAGGCGGCGGCATTTTCCTGTTCCATGTAAAAACCCCGGCGGAAGGCGTTATTTTCAGCGCATTCTTCCCTTCGCAGGCTTCCGAAGACGAGGGGTTAAAAATGGAAATACTCAAAAACAGGAACGCCGTAGTACTGCGGCTTGAATCGGGGAAATCGACCGCCGAAATACCCGTGTACATCCCGCCATTTGAAACCCAGGCCTTTATCCCCGCCGCCGTGGAATTTTATATCCGCCCGTACCGCATGGAAGCGAAACTGTCGCTGGACGGAAATCAATCCCTGCACAGCGCCGAGGGGAACATCCGGCTGCACAGCGCTTTGGCGGGTGAAAGCAGAATCCGGCTGGGCGGAGGCGCGATGCCGGAAGGGAACCCTGGCCTCGTGCAGATGCCGGCAGCAGAAGAAAGCCCTGCCGAAAATGCCTCTGTGGAAGAAATATTGTTAGAGGCGGTTTTGGACGCGGATGATATCGAATCTGCCATCAATACTGCGGCTGCCGAGGCAGATGCGTCCCGGCTGGCCGGCGAGGAAGTCGGAAAAAAAGAAAACCCGGTAAATACCGTCTGGAATGAATTCGCCGTTCTGTATTCATCGCTTGCGATTCTGGAGGAGGAAATTTTCCCCGACCCTGTTGCCGAAGCCGATATTGAAATGGCAATGGAAGAAGCCCAGGGGAGAACGGATGAAGCCTCAGCAGAAACTGCCGCAGCCCCTGCTGCCGAAACGTGGAGCAAAATAATAAGCATTGAGGTAGACCGCGTATACCTTAGCGATGTAGAACTTGATGCACTGGCATCCGGGGAAACGGAAATGGCGGCTCCGGACGGCGCTGGCGATTTTGCGTCCTACGGCGAGGGCGAATTGCCCGATACGGCCGACGATGCGCCTGAATCGGGGGAAACGGAAGCGCGGATACAATCGCCGATACCGGCAGCAGACGGCGAGTCAGACATCGCCGCCGAAACGCCCACCGCCTGAAAACCGTTGCATAGCCTGTCGCCCCAAGGTATGCTGGTGTAGCAAATGAAAAAATACCGTCCGATTTTTCTGTGCGCAGCGCTGCTGCTTGCCGCATGCGCGGGACAAAAAAATAAAATTATTTTCCGGCCCGATCCATCACAGGACGAACACTATGGCCGTACCAATACGTTTGAATCATGGCAGATAATCGAGTCTGAAAGCGGTCCGGGGGAAAGGGGTATCCCTGAATGGGTGCGCCGCTATCTCGCCGGAGACGGGCGCGGAATTGAATTGATGGATCAGTTCAGCGGCAAATATATTTTTGTCGGAGAAAACCAGGGAGATAATATCAATTCACTCAGGCAGTGGGCAAACGGCTTTACGGCTGCGTACGATCTGCCCAGGCTTGTAGCCGCGAGGGTCGAGCGCAGGCTCGTATCTTCTGCCGCGCTGTATCCCGACGATGAATACGGCCAATATTTTGAAAACCTGATAAAAAAAGTATCCGATGGGGAATATCCTGGCGCGGTCAAGGAACAGACCTACTGGGTAAGGCGCATGAGGATCATCGGCGAAGACGACGGTGGCGGCGAAATTGACAGGATCACCGAATTGTATGAATACATGGTGCTGACCAGCATTGACATTGAAACGCTGCGAGCCCAGCTCCGGCAGATCATGGCGGGCATAAGGACAGCAACGCCTCCGACGCGGGATCAGGCAGCGGCGATCAGCAGAATCCAGCAAACGTTTTTTGAGGGTTTTTGATGGAGGCGGTACTTCAATGGGGGCTGGACTGCATCAGGCTTGTTCAGTCATGGGCAAGTCCGCCGTTAACGGTATTCATGAAGATGATAACCGCTCTGGGTTCCATTACGGTGTACCTGGTTTTGCTTCCCTTTCTGTTCTGGTGCATTGACGAAAAAAAAAGCCTGCGCCTTGGCATAGCGGTGCTGGTTTCGCTGTGGGTAAACCTTGTCCTTAAATTTCTGCTGGATCAGCCCCGCCCGTTTTTCGCCGGTTACGATCCGTCGGTGGGCATGATCCCTGAACGGCTCGGAGGATTCCCATCCGGCCACGCCCAGACCACGCTGGTTATGTGGATCATAATCGCCTCGTGGGGAAAAAAGAAATGGCACTATGCCGCCGCCGCTGTTCTCTGCCTCCTTGTGGGTTTTTCGCGGGTTTATCTGGGCGTGCATTTTCCCACCGATGTCTTTGGCGGCTGGCTGCTCGCCGCCCTAATCCTCTGCGGCTACTTTCTGGCGGGCGGAAGAATCGAAGCGCTGCTTGCAGCGGGCGGCCACCGCGCGGGAATGATCGCCAGCGCAGCCCTGTCCTTTGCCATGATCCTCTACCGTCCATCTACGGCGCTGCTCATGCCCGCCGGGATGATCCTCGGCCTGGGCGCGGGCTATGTCCTGAACAGGCGCCATATCGGCTTTGCCGCATCCGAACTTGCCGGCAAAACCGGCGCCGCCAAATACCTTGCCCTGCTTGTCCGCTTTGCCCTGGGAATCGCCGCAATGATACTTTTGTATATGTTGACCGGCAAATTAGCCGCCCTCAGTGATACTATTGGCAGCAACGATCTTTTTATTTTCATCCGTTTCGCCCTCCTTGCCCTGTGGGTCTCCGCCGGCGCCCCCTGGCTTTTCCGTGTCATGCGCAAAAGCAATTAGGAAGAGTCAACGAATTACGCGAATGAACGCGAATAATACAAATAATTATTGATCTTTAATTCTTCATTCGTTTACATTCGTGTAATTCGTTGATCTTGAATTCTTCCTATGGTATTATGCATGATGACCGGTTCATACGGCGATGACGTTCCCATTGCGGCGTTTGCTACGTCTCCGGGCTGGAGCGCCCTTACGCTGATCCGCTGTTCGGGCAAAGGCGCGGTAGATTTGGCCTCTTCGGTTTTTTCCGCGCCGGAAAAACTCACACAGGCCGCCGGAAACACGATCCTTCACGGCTGGATAGTTACGGCTAACGAAAGAATCGACGAAGTGCTGGTATCGGTGTTTCGCGCCCCGAAAAGTTATACCGGCGAAGACAGCCTGGATATTAGCTGCCACGGCGGCGGTGCTGCGGGCAGGGGGGTAATGGCGGCGCTGCGATCCGCCGGTTTCCGCGACGCCCTGCCCGGCGAGTTTACCTTCCGCGCTTTTATGAACGGCAAACTCGACCTGACCCGCAGCGAATCGGTGATGGAACTGGTTTCCGCCAGGACGGACAGGGGCCGCCGCCACGCGGTGAACCGTCTGTCCGGCGCGCTGGAAAACGAAATCAACGCGATAAAAAAAATCCTCGTGGAGGTATTGTCCGGCGCGGAAATTTTTCTCGACTACAGCGAGGATGAAATCGGCGCGGACCCGGACGAAACGGCGGGGCTGCTTCCCGGACAGGATCGCGCGCAGGGTGCCCTTGCCCGTCTGCAAATACTTGCCGCGTCGTGGCAGCGGGAGCGGCTCTACCAGGAAGGGATTCTCGCCGTTATCGCGGGTCGGCCTAACGCGGGAAAGTCCAGCCTGTTCAACCTGCTGCTCAGGGAAGAACGCTCCATTGTTACCGAAGTTCCCGGCACCACCCGCGACTGGATCGAGGCATGGGTTTCCATGGAGGGCATCCCCGTCCGCCTCGCCGACACTGCCGGCCTGCGGGAATCAGTTGACCCCGTCGAAAAAATCGGCGTGGAACGCAGCCGCGATTTGCTGGACGCGGCGGAACTGGTCATCTATCTTCTGGACGGCGAGGCTGGCATTACCGCCGAGGACTTAAGCGTCATCGCCGAATTGAAACAAAAGCCCGCGCCGCATCTGGTTTTGTGGAACAAGGCAGACATCGCCCCCATGCCGCAGCAACTCGCGCCCGCCGCCTTTATCCGCGTCAGCGCAAAAACCGGCGAAGGCGTTGCTGATCTGACAAAAGCAATCACCGCCGCAGTTAAAGCGCGGGCAGGCGTTGACGGAGCCGCCGATTCGCAGACGGCGGCCATCGGCAGCGAACGGCAGAAAAATCTGGTAGAAGCCGCCGCCGCCGCCGTGGAGGAAGCTCTGCTCCTGGCCGGGCGGGAAGAACCGCTGGACATAATCGCCCCCCTGCTGCGGGAAGCGGTTAATGCGTTAGGTGAAATAACCGGCGAAGTTTCCACGGCGGACATCCTGGAAGAAATGTTCAGCCGCTTCTGCGTGGGGAAATAAATTTGCTTGAAGGGGTTCACGCAGAGGCGCGGAGTTTTATTGCCAAATGACTCACGCAGAGGCGCAGAGTTTTATTGCCAAATTCCTCACGCAGAGGCGCAGAGGCGCAGAGGATGCAGAGAACAGCGCGTTGTTTGAAAACAGCGCGAAACCTTCCAGGTCTCCTCCTTCCTCCTTCCTCCTTTTCCCCTCCTCCCTCGCATTGCTTGAAGATTGCGAGTAGCCTGCAAACAACGAATCGCTCTCCGCGTCCTCTGCGCCTCTGCGCCTCTGCGTGAAATATTTCGAGAAAATGCCTGCGCCTCTGCGTGAAATATTTCGAGAAAATGCCTGCGCCTCTGCGTGAGGAATTTGAGAATAAATTAAAACATTTCCATTTGCGTATAGCTTTTTTCCTCAAAGGTTCGCATGTATTCAAATAGTGCATCATTGTTGCAGACGATGTTGTGTTGGGCGCAAACTTCGTAAAATATTTTCATCAATGCGCTGTTGTTGCCGCTTGTAATGGCGTAATTAAAGCCGTATTTTTTTTGATATTTGGTTTTCAGGCCGGGAAAATGTTCGTCGAGTTTTGAGTAAAAGTACTCGCGGTTGCCGTCGCGCAGGGTAAGGCCGATACTGAAACACAAAATGCCGTATACTTTTGCCTCGACACAGTAATCCAGGAGGCCCCGCAGATTTTCTTCGGTATCGTTGATAAAGGGAAGGAAGGGGCACAGCCACACGACCGTCTGTATGCCGTTGTCCCGCATCGTTTTCAAAACCTCAAAACGCCGCCTGGTGCCGCAGACTTTCGGCTCAAGGATTTTGCAGAGGTCTTCGTCAAAGGTGGTAAGGGTTGTTTCTACGACGCATTTTGCTTTTTTGTTGATGCTGATCAATACATCCAAATCGCGCAGGATGAGGTCGGATTTGGTCTGAATGGCGAGGCCGCAGCCGTAGCGGTCGATAATTTCCAGGCAGGCGCGGATGTTGGCAAGATTTTCCGGCAGGGGAATATAGGGATCGGTCATCGCGCCGGTTCCGATCATGCACTTCTTTCGCTTGCGCCGCAGCGCGTCTTCCAGCAGCGCCGGTGCGTTGGACTTTATCTGCACATCCTCAAAATCATGCTCAATGCGGTAACACTTGCTGCGCGAGTCGCAATAGATGCAGCCGTGGATACAGCCCCTTGAGATGTTCATGCCGTTGTAGGCGTTGAGAATTCCTTTGGCTTCCCGCAGGTGCATATATCCCTTATACTATAATTCCGGCAGATGGACTACGATTGCATTGTCATAGGCGGCGGACACGCGGGGATCGAAGCGTCCCTGGCTGTCAGCCGTCTTGGTTTTTCGACTCTCCTCATCACCCAGAACCCCGACCGCATCGGCGCGCTTTCCTGCAACCCGGCGATCGGCGGCCTGTCCAAGGGCAACCTTGTCCGCGAGATTGACGCATTGGGCGGCGAGATGGCGCGGCTCATCGACTCCACGATGATCCAGTACCGCATACTTAACCGTTCCCGAGGCCCGGCGGTACAGGCCCCCCGCGCCCAGGCGGACAAACAGGAATACCAGGCCGCCGCCCGCGCCGTTCTAGAAAGGCAAAAAAATCTTACCATCATGATGGACACGGTCACCGATCTGATAATTGTAGAAGCTGCCGGCGGCGCTTTACTCGGATGTGCCGGCGGGGTGATTACCCAGCGGGGGCATCGCATAACGGCCCCGGCAGTGATCCTCGCTTCGGGCACTTTTATGGAGGGCAAAATCTTTATCGGCGAATACGATGCCCCCCAGGGACGGCTCGGCGAACAGGCGGCGCTTGGCCTTGGCGCAAACCTGCGGCGGCTGGGCTTTCCGGCGGGGCGGCTGAAAACTGGCACACCGGCGCGGATTGCCAGGGATTCAATCGATTACAGCAAAATGGAAAAGCAGGACGGCGAGGCGCCGCAGCCATTTTCCTTCGCCGCCGATGCCGTTACCGGCCGACCATCTTTGCCCTGCTGGATTACCTACACCTGCGAGCGCACCCACGAGATCATCCGCGCCAACATCCACCGGTCCCCGCTGTACGGCGGAAAAATCACCGGCGTCGGCGCGCGCTACTGCCCATCAATCGAGGACAAGGTTGTCCGTTTCCCCCAGCGGGAGCGGCACCACATCTTCATCGAGCCGGAGGGGCTGTACACCAACGAGATGTACATGAACGGCGCGTC
>WRJO01000055.1 GCA_009778545.1 Treponema sp.
TCAATGTTGGCGGCGGTTGTTACCGCCGGATGGGTGCCGGTTTTGATGGCGTAATTTTCGGCGGGAAGGCCGAATGCGTCAAAGCCCATCGGGTGCAGCACGTTGTAGCCGTTCATCCGCAGATAACGGCAGTAGATGTCCGTTGCGGTGTAGCCTTCCGGGTGGCCGACGTGCAAGCCCTGCGCGGAAGGGTAGGGGAACATATCAAGCACATAACGCCGCTTTTCTACGGGAAATGCGGGGTCTTCGCTTGCCGCAAACGTCTTGTGTTCTGCCCAGTACTTCTGCCACTTGGGTTCGATTGTCTCAAAAGGGTACTTCGCCATGATGGGAAATTGTACAAAAAAAACCCTTAAAACTGCAATCCGCCGAAGAGGCCCATTTTATGGGCTTCTTTTCCCCGCAAGTTTGCCGGCATCGACCCGCAAAAATCAGACGGCGCCGGATCGGAATTTCTGTTCTGGCGCAGGTAGTCGTAGGAAATACCGGCGAAAAACCCAAATCGTTCATACAGCTTGTACCCGGCTATAAGGCGAAGCTGTATAATCGTGGTATTGCTGCCCAGAAAAAATTTCCACCAGTCATCAGGGGAATTAACCGATAATATGTTGCCCCTGGAAAAATCTACATCAATAAAAAATTTGTCTATGGGAAACTCGAAACCAAATCCCCCTCGGCTAACTATCAGACTGTCGTTTTTTTTTGAGTGATTTATGGCGCCATTACTCATGCCATAGCTTGAATGGGTGTAAAAAATACGCGAACCGCTGCGGTAACCGGCGTTGAGGAACATCATGTCGTCCATGAAAACCGAAAAATGCTTCATGCCGCCCTTGACGTTGTTGACAATTCCGATGGGAATGACATTTCCCGAATCGGAAAAATTAACTAGGCCAACCTGGACAGAAATACCGTCTCCTTCGCTCCGCTGGTTTACCGGCGCAAACTGGATTCCCCAAATATCCCCGTCAATCCGGTTTATCAGCCCCGATGCCTGGATTCCGTAAAACGCGCCGGATGCGTAATTGTACACCCCCGCAATCTGGACTCCTCGTACAAGCCCCCTGGCCGAATTGTTGATGCTTGCAATTTGCGCCCCATCCATGTCTTCGGCGGCAAAATTAAAAAACCCGGAAAACTGAAGTCCCTGGACGCGGCCTGTATGTATCATTCCGATGGAAGCGGTACTGGCGCCCATAAGGTTGTGCCCCTTTCCCGCTATTGCCGCAAGCAGAAAAATGTTGGTTACCTTTCCGAACTGCGGATGAAATACGTCCAGCCCCGGAATAACCTGCAAACTGAAAAACTGCACCGGCGCATCATCTTTTACGGGGGTATTATCTTGGCCCTGATCCTGTGCAGCGAGATTCCCCAGTATGACAAACAATAATACTAATGCGTTAAATCCTTTTTTCATATTTCCTGATAATTATACCGGAAAACGGGCAATGATGGGAGTGGGGATTTACTGGAATATTTCACGCAAAGGCGCGGAGGCGCAGAGGACTGGGAGAATTTCGCAAATACCGCGTATATATATGGGAACTAGAGAATAGTGTTTGTCCCTTTAAAAGGTGCCTCCTATTCCTAACCCGAAACTAAAAAGCGGGAAACCAATTTCTGTTGGTATATCACAAATAATGAGAGGTTCAATTTTCACCCCTTTTTTGGTAATAAACCTCCAGCCAAGACCGGGACTTATTACAAAAGAACTAAACGAATCCTCTTTATGAGTACGCTCATCATCATCATAATATTGAAGACCACCAGCGCTAAAACCAAAACCTAAATTAGTAAAAAATGTTCCCTTAAACGGATACCAACGTCCGTGTGCCCCAACAATTAATGCCCACTCCCATTCAGTTCTTATAAAAGTAGTACTACCCAATACTGAAAAACGATTATTAAAAGAATATTCATAGTTTATGCCAATGTTAATTCCAACTGGAGGGACATAGCCCAAAAAGCCTGATATCGCATTTCTGGGTACTATGCGTTCGGTTTTCTGTGGCTCTCCGATTGGGTCAGAAGGATCGGGGCGCGTGTCTGAGCGCGTACCTGCGCCGGGCAGGAAACTGTCCAGAACAACATCCGGTATTATATTTTTGGTATATGCCCATTCTATTGAAGCTGTTTCGGTGGTTATTATCCGAAACCGTATGCGGTACTGATTGCCGATAGTTACAATCGAACCAAGAACCAAATATCGCGCCCCCAGTATCCGGCCGATGTTCTGGGCGGATGCTTCGCTTATTTCTCCCTGTAAATTAAGGTTGAGTTCCTCCCGAATTACATTGAGCTGCCTTCTTTCGACAGGTTTAATCTTGCCGATGTTAGCAATTACGCCATTTAGTTCGTCAATTACATAATTGGTTAATCCTTCCGATTCTGACTCAAAAGAAATTACAACAATGGATGATTGCGGCGGCAGCCTTCCGCTGATTCCATTGGCTGCTTCTATTACTGCCTCATCAAGCGTCTGGGCATATGCGAATGTTACCCCAAGAATTAAAGCGGCAAGACAAAAAATCTTTTTCATACGAAACTCCTTAATGTGTACATATATGGATGGTGAGAAAAAACAGGTGCATTTGAGGGGGAAAGGTATTCGCTGTAAGCTGGTGAAAAATAAGCTGCTAGATAGTTGACATGAATCTTATCGTTTCTAATTATAATTAGGGGACTGATCGGCAACAGGCAACAGGCAACAGGCAACAGGCAACAGGCAACAGGCAACAGGCAACAGGCAACAGGCAATGGCGGACTCTGCCCAAAAACGCTTAAAAACTTGCATTAATTGAAATATACACAAAACCGGAATTTTATGCAATAGGGCGCAATACCTCGGAAATTTGGGTTTACTTTATCCCATTTGTGAGATAAAATATAATTATGGAAGAACAAATTGAGAAAATTCCCCCTAAAAAGACTGAAAAAGTACGATTACGACGGTTTTTACTCAATTTAGGTAAATTAATTCTTGACGCTACAAAGTTAATTTTTGCAAGCCTTGTACTGGGAATCGTGATAAAAGGTGATACTCCACCTTCAACTTTATTGATAGTGGGAATAATTGCTTCAGGTGTTGGAGCAATTATTGGGCTTTTATTTACAACGATATTTGAGGAGAAATAACATGGATCAAGCATCAATAGTTATTATTGGTTTTATGGGACCGCTCATTGCAATTGGAATAATAGGGTCAATTTATTATTTTTTTACCGAGAAAAAGCGGAAAGCCATACATTAGAACCCGCTCGCTCCTTCATTCGTGTACATTCGCGTTCATTCGTTGATTCTTCCTTCCTCCCATGCTACACTCCCCGCATGAAGATCAGCAAAAAGGCCTTCGGCGTTCTTTCCGATGGAAAAAAGGCGAAACTGTACGTTCTCAAGGCGGGGGATTTGAGGCTCTGCCTTTCGGATTTCGGCGCGGCGTGGACGAGCCTTGTTGTTCCTTCGCGCAAGGGCGGCAAGGCAGACGTGCTGCTGGGGTTTTCCAGCCTTGAAGGGTACCTGAACAACAAGCACTACATGTGCGCTACAATTGGTCGGTTCGCCAACAGAATCGGCGGAGGGGCCTTTACCCTGAAAGGCAAAGAGTACCGGCTGGATAAAAACGACGGGGAAAACACCCTGCACGGCGGCAGGCGGGGCTTTGACAAACTGCTCTGGAAATCCGAATCTTTTGAAAAAAACGACGGGGTGTTTGTGCGCTTCGAGCTGGACAGCCCCGGCGGCGATGGCGGTTTTCCCGGAAGCCTTAAAGCCTCGGTAACATACGGCCTTACCAAGTCCAACGAAGTCGTCGCCGTTTACGAGGCAAAGGCCGCCGCTCCTACTCCGGTAAGCCTGACCAACCATGCCTATTTCAACCTGGTAGGGGAGGGGAATGGGGACATCCTGTCCCACGAAGTCCTCCTGCATTCTTCTTCATACCTTGAGATTGACGATCGATATATCCCGACGGGACACCTCCTTCCCGTCCACGACGGCCCCTTCGATTTCAGGCAGCGCAAACGCATCTTTCAGGCTTACGATCACAGCTTTACCGTTGACGGCGATTTGGGAAAGCTCCGCCCCTGCGCCGAAGTCTATGAGCCGGAATCGGGCAGGGCGATGAAGGTATTTACCACGCAGCCCGCCGTCCAGTTCTACACGGGCAACATGCTCGACGGCGTGCGGGGAAAAGCGGGATCGCTGTACGCGGCGCATAGCGGTTTTTGTCTGGAAACCCAGCATTTTCCCGACTCCCCCAACAAGAAGGATTTTCCACCCTGCATATTCGGGCCGGAAAAGGACTATCACGAAAAGTCGGTTTTTTCGTTTGACATTAGCTGACAGGCTAAATGAAAATATTTCGCTCTGGGGTATTGCAAAAAAATTGCGAGTGTGGTATAAACCAAAATAACGGAAAAGACGCCTGTGCGTTTTATTTAACGGCAAAAAGAGGGAGCCATGGATATCCAGGTACAGGAACTCATTAAAAAAATAAAAAAAGACGGTATCGAATCCGCTACACAGGAGGCTGCCCGGCTGAAGCAGGAAGCCGAGGCGGAGGCAAGGCAGATTGTCGAAGCTGCGAACAAAGAAGCAGAAGAGATTATTGCCAAAGGCAAACGGGACGCGGAACGCTCGGAAAAGGCGGGGATCGCGGCGCTGGAACAGGCGTCAAGGAACCTCGTACTGGCGTTTAAAGGGGAAATTCAGGCTTTGCTGGATAAAATTGTCCAACAGGAGCTTGTCGCGGCTTATTCTGGCGATGTTCTAAAGGTAGTTTTGCCCGAAATTCTCAAGGCTTGGGGCTCAAAAGGCTCCGATTCCCTTGCGGTGCTGCTGCCCGAGGCTTCATTGGACCAGTTGCAGGGCTATTTTAGGGAAAAACTTGCCAATGAGCTGAAAAAGGGGCTGGAACTACGCTCGGATCGCCATCTGGCAGGCGGTTTCCGCATCGCCAACAGGGACGGATCGGCGTACTACGACTTTTCGGCTGATTCAGTGGCAGAGATGCTCTGCGCCTACCTTAACCCCCACCTGGCGGAGATACTTAAAAGTTCCGCGAAAAGCCAGTAAAGGAAAAACAAGTGGGATCATACTACTACCTTGTATCCCAGCTTCCATACCTCATTTACGGCCAAAAGCCGCCAATGTCGCCGGAGGCGTTCAGGGACTTTGCAAGGCCCTTTCTCAGCAGCCAGGACGCGGCATTGCTGGATCTTGTCGACCTAGACCCCCAACCGGTAAAACGCGCCGACGAAGGAAAGGCTTCCTATGCGGAGCTCAGCCCGAAGTGCGGTTCGGATTTTATCGACGGCTGGCGGGAATGGGAGAGGGCGCTGCGGCTGAACCTTGCCAGGCACCGGGCGATTAAGGCGAAGCGGGAAGGCACGGCCTCGGTCGAGCCGCCCAATACTCCGGCGGATGCGGCGACCCTGGCGACAAGGGCTATGGCGGCGGCGGAATCGCCCCTTGAGGGGGAGATTCTCATCGACAAGGCCCGCTGGGGCGCGATTGAAACGCTGCAGGGGCTGGATTATTTCGGGCGGAACACGGTCTATGCCTATTTGCTCAAGCTGATCATCCTTCAGCGCAAGGCTTCATTTCAAACTGAAATCGGATTTTCTGAATATAAATCACTCTACGCCGCCATTTTGGAAGGCGTACAGATGGGAACTTCACCTGCGGGGGAATATAAATGATCGGAACAAAAGGAACGGTAGTAGCCGTTAACGGGAATATGGTAAGCGTCCGTTTTGACGGAGCTGTTTCCATGAACGAGGTCGGCTATGTTAAAGTCGCCGATAAGCGGCTCAAAAGCGAAGTCATCCGTATTCGCGGAGAGATAAGCCAGTTGCAGGTCTTCGAGATAACCAAGGGTATCGCCGTGGACGACACCGTGGAATTCACCGGAGATATGCTCGCGGTGGAATTGGGGCCGGGCCTCCTGGGCCAGGTTTATGACGGCCTGCAAAACCCGCTGCCGCAGCTTGCCGCTGCCGCAGGGTTTTTCCTGGAGAGGGGCGTCTACCTTGACCCCCTGCCGTCGAACGTATCCTGGGAATTTACCCCCACGGTACAAACCGGCGACACGGTCGAGCGAGCCGACACCCTCGGCACGGTTAAGGAAGGGGCGTTTACCCACCGGATAATGGTGCCGTTCGGAATGTACGGCTCGTACACCGTGACAAAGATCAAAGAAGCCGGCTTGTACAGGATTACCGACACTATCGCCGAAGTTAAAGACGACAAGGGAAAAACATTTCCCATAACGCTGAGCTTCCGCTGGCCGGTAAAACGCGCCATCGACTGCTTTGAGGAACGGCTCAAACCGGCAGACCCCATGGTAACGAGGGTGCGCCTTATCGACACGTTCTTCCCCGTGGCGCGGGGCGGCACGTACTGCATCCCTGGCCCCTTCGGCGCGGGCAAGACCGTTCTCCAGCAGATAACCAGCCGCTTTGCCGACGTCGACATCGTCATCGTCGCCGCCTGCGGCGAGCGCGCCGGCGAGGTTGTCGAAACCCTTAAGGAATTCCCCGAACTGAAAGACGAACGGACCGGCCGCTCACTCATGGAACGGACGATCATCATCTGTAACACCTCCTCGATGCCTGTAGCTGCCCGCGAAGCGTCGGTGTACACCGCCGTGACCCTCGCCGAGTACTACCGGCAAATGGGGCTGAACGTACTGCTCCTTGCCGACTCGACCAGCCGCTGGGCGCAGGCCATGCGCGAAATGTCCGGCCGCCTCGAGGAAATCCCCGGCGAGGAAGCCTTCCCCGCATACCTGGAATCGACCATCGCCAGCTTCTACGAGCGCGCCGGCATCGTGCGGCTCAAAGACGGCAGCCTCGGATCGGTCACCATCGGCGGCACGGTAAGCCCGGCGGGCGGCAACTTTGAGGAGCCGGTAACCCAGGCGACGCTGAAAGTCGTCGGTGCCTTCCACGGCCTCTCCCGCGAACGCTCCGACGCCCGCAAGTTCCCCGCCATCCACCCGCTGGATTCCTGGTCGAAATACAAGGGCATTATCGACGCGGAAAAAGTCGGCTATGCCCACGGATTTATGCGGCGCGGCACCGAAGTAGAGCAGATGATGAAGGTCGTCGGCGAAGAAGGCACCAGCATAGAAGACTATATCGTGTACCTCAAGGGCGACCTTATCGACTCAGTGTACTTCCAGCAGAACTCCTTCGACGAGGTAGACGCGGCGGTTAAGCCCGAGCGTCAAATGTACACGTTCGACAAGCTGCTGATGATCCTCGGTTCGCAGTTCAGCTTCCCCGACAAGAACGAGGCCCGCATCTGGTTTAACCGGCTCAGGCAGAAATTCCTCGATTACAACGGATCCAAATGGCAGGACGAGCGTTTTACGGCTCTCGAAAAAGAGATCGATGAGGCGGTGCAGAAGCAGTCGAAAGGCCTGGACAAGGCCGCCGAGAAAATTTTGGCATAGGACGGTGCAGTAGAATGAAAAAGGTATACAGCAAAATTGAATCGATAACCGGAAGCGTTATTACTGTCCGGGCCGAAGGGATTCGCTACGGGGACCTCGCCGAGGTCGATACCGTATTCGGCACGTCGCTTGCCGAGGTTAACCGGCTGCACGACGACCTGGTTTCGCTCCAGGTATTCGCCGGAGGCCGAGGCATTTCCACGGGCGACACGGTCCGCTTTTTGGGAAACCCCATGCAGGTGCCGTTTTCGGAAAACCTCCTCGGCCGGGTCTTCTCCGGATCGGGCAAGCCCAGGGACAACGGCCCCGCCCTGCACGAAAACACGATCCCCATCGGCGGCCCGTCGGTCAATCCTTCCCAGCGCATCATCCCCAGAAACATGATCCGCACCGGCATCCCCATGATCGACCTGTTCAACACCCTCGTCGTTTCGCAGAAGCTGCCGATTTTCTCCGTCTCCGGCGAGCCGTACAACGAACTGCTCGCCCGCATCGCCATGCAGGCCGAAGTTGACGTCATCATCCTTGGCGGCATGGGCCTGAAATACGACGACTACCTTACCTTTAAAGACACCCTGGAAAACGCCGGAGCGCTGGCCCGCACGGTCATGTTCATGCACACCGCCTCCGACCCCACCGTCGAATGCCTGATGATCCCCGACATGTCCCTCGCCGTGGCGGAACAGTTCGCCCTGCAGGGCAAAGACGTGCTGTGCCTGCTGACCGACATGACCAACTTCGCCGACGCGATGAAGGAAATCTCGATCATCCAGGAGCAGGTTCCCTCCAACCGAGGCTATCCCGGCGACTTGTACAGCCAGCTTGCGGCCCGCTATGAAAAGGCCGTCGACTTTGAAACCGCCGGTTCCATTACCGTATTGGGCGTTACCACCATGCCCGGCGACGACGTAACCCACCCCGTGCCGGACAACACCGGCTACATCACCGAGGGGCAGTACTACCTCAAGCACGGCCGCATCGAACCGTTCGGTTCGTTAAGCCGCCTCAAACAGATGGTTAACGGAAAAACTCGCGCCGACCACCGCGCCATTATGGACGGCATGATCAAACTCTACGCCGCCTATAAGGACACCCTCGAAAAGAAAGCGATGGGCTTTATCATGACCCCATGGGACGAAAAACTCCTGAAATACGGCAGCCATTTTGAAGCTAAAATGATGGATCTTTCGGTAAACATCCCCCTTGAAAACGCCCTTGACCTGGGCTGGGAGATCCTTGCCGACTGTTTCAGTCCCGAAGAAACCGGCTTGAGAACCGAGCTTATCAGCAAATTCTGGCCTAAAAAGGTATAGAGGTTAGCAATGGCTAAAATCAAGCTCACCAAGAACGAGCTGAAAAAACAGAAAGATTCGCTGAAGATGTACCAGCGCTACCTGCCGACGCTGATGCTGAAAAAGCAGCAGCTCCAGGGGGAGATTCGGATCACCGAATTGCGCATCAAGGAGCTTCGCACCGAAAAGGACCTGCTCGACGAATCTTTCAAAACCTGGGTTGCCGTTTTCGGCGAAAAGGGAATTTTTACGCCGGATATACTCAAGATAACCAGCCTTAGGACGTCGCAGGGGAACATCGCCGGCGTCGCCATACCGATTTTTGAGGGCGCCGATTTTTCCATCTCCCCCTACAATTTCGCCCGCATGCCCCTGTGGCTGGACATGGCCGTTGAGAAGATGAAAAAGGTTATCCTCCTCGACCTTGAAGCCCAGATTGTCGAAGAGCAGCGCAAGCGGCTGGATCACGAGTTGCGCATAACGACCCAGCGGGTAAACCTGTTTGAAAAGATCAAGATCCCCGAGACCAAGGGCAGCATCAAGAAGATTCAGGTGTACCTGGGCGATCAGCAAACCTCCGCCGTGGTGCGGGGAAAGATCGCCAAGTCAGGACTTGAGAGGGCAAAATGATAGTTCCCATGAAGAAAGTATGTCTTGTGGTGCAGGACAGAAACCAGAACGAAGCCCTTACGAAACTCCGCGAAGTGGGGGTGGTGCACGTCGAAAAGACCAACGCCACTTCGGACAGGCTGGCGAAGGTTCTTGAACGCAAGGCAGCTACGGAAAACGCCATCGGCCTTATCCAGCCGTATAAAGTGCCAAAAGATAAGCCTGCCGATGTGGAAACGTCCCCCAAAGGACGCCGCATTTCCGACAGGGTAGGGCTGGAAGAAGATCAGCCGTACTCGGTAGAGGCGGTCAATACCCCGACAAGGCCCCACCTGGTCGATTTAATGGTAGGGCTGGGCAAAGACCGCAAAACGCTGGAAGACCGGCAGGTATTCCTTGCCAGGGAACGGAGCCGCATCGCCCCCTGGGGCGAATTCGATCCCGCCGAATTCAAAGGCATGGCTGCACTCGGCCTTCCCGTTTTTCTCTATGAACTTTCGCAGGAAGTTTTTTCCGGCCTTTCGCAGGATGTCAGGTTTATCAAACTTGCCGAAGACAAATCGTCGGCACACCTGATGGTCCTGGACGCGGAAATTCCCGGCATAACCCCCTTCCAGCTCCCCGAAAAATCGCTTTCGAAAATTGACGAGGAAATAGCGGAAATTAATGCGAAGCTGGGCGAGCTCGAAGAGCGCCTCAAAGGCTTTGCCGACCGGCGGCCGGTTCTGGCAAAGGAAATGGCGTCGATTAAAAGGGACATCGATTTTGAGACAGCCAAGGCGGAACTTGAACAAGTAGAAGACGTGCCGCCCGAATTAAGCTTTTCCTATTTGGGAGGATATGTCCCCGCCGAAGACCTGGGCAGGCTCAAAGCCGCCGCAGCAGAAAACGGCTGGGCGCTCATGGCCGACGATCCCGGACCGGAAGACGTTGTTCCCACCAAGCTTAAAAACAACAAGCTGGTCAGCCTCCTTAATCCGCTTACCGACTTTCTGGAAGTTACGCCGGGATATGATGAAGTGGACATATCCGGCTGGTTCCTCCTGTTCTTTGTCATATTCTTCGGGATGATATTCGGCGACGCCGGCTATGGATTCATCATTCTGGCTATCTCGTTAATCGGGATATTCAAGACGATGAAAAAAGGCGTTCCCCCAATCCTCAGGCTGATGCTGCTTTTGGGAATATCAAACTTTACCTGGGGAATGCTAACCTGTACGTGGTTCGGCGTGGAAGCGACAAAGCTCCCCGCGATACTCCAGAAAATATCGCTTCCCCTTATTTCCAATGTAACATCCGCAAAAGGGATTGCCGACGAAGAAATCGTAAAGCAAAATCTGATGATCATCTGCTTTACCCTTGCGCTTGTGCAGCTTTCTGTTGGCCACATAATCAGCATTACCCGGACCAAAAGCCTCAAGGTTCTGGGAGAAATCGGCTCCATGCTGATGATTGCCGGCATGTACGGGGTAATTCTCATTTTGATTGCCAGCAACGAATACCGGAATCTGGCGCTCTATGTTCCGCTGATGCCCTGCGTGTATATGCTGGGGGCGGGGTTTGTGCTTAACTTTGTTTTTAGCAGCTATGAGGGAAGCATCGGAAAGTCGATACTGGAAAGCCTTAAGAACATCATCTCCATGATCCTCGGTATCGCCAATGTTTTTTCCGATATTATGTCCTATATCAGGCTGTGGGCGGTCGGCCTTGCCGGTGCCGCAATAGCTTCAACGGTTGTCACTATGGCGGGCCCAATGCTGGGGCATTTTATCTTTTTCATATTCGGGATTTTGCTTTTAGTATTCGGACACGGTTTGAATTTTGTTCTCAGCGTGCTTTCCGTTCTGGTCCACGGCGTCCGCCTGAACACGCTGGAATTTTCCGGCCATGTGGGGCTGACCTGGGCAGGTTCGCCGTATAGGCCCTTTTCCGATGGAAAGGGCGGTTCTAAGTAACTGAGGGTTTGTGTAACAAATCCATAAATTGAAGATGCAGAGGAGTAAGAGATGAATTTAGGATTAATTGGTGCGGGGCTAGTTTTGGGTATTGCCGCAGTTGGTTCGGCAATCGGTATTGGTATTGCGGGACAGTCGGTTATCGGGGCATGGAAAAAATGTTATATAGCAAACAAACCCGCGCCCATGACCTTGCTCGCCTTTGGCGGAGCGCCGCTTACCCAGACCTTCTATGGCTATATTCTGGGCTTGATTTTCATGAGAGATGCGGCTCTGAATCCTGCCAATGCCGACAAGGGCCTCCTGTATCTCGGTATTGGTATCGCTTCTGGTCTGGCAATGGCTTTTTCCGCGATAGCACAGGGCAAGGCGGGCGCCGCCGGTGCCGATGCTACCGGAGAGACCGGCAAGGGCTTTGTCAACTACATGATGATCGTCGGTATCTGCGAAACCGTAGCCATTTTCGCTATGGTTCTCTCAATGATCAGCCTGTAAAAGACGATTAGAATTCTTTGAAGTACCTCACACAGAGGCTCAAAGGCACGGAGAGTTACGGGCGATTTGCATGCGACTCGCCGTACTCTGTGCCTTGGTGCCTCCGTGAGATGAAATTTAAAAATTAATGTTTCCCGCATCGAGAATAATAAAAATCGGCGGTTTTGATCATGTCAGGGCCGTTATCATTGGGGGCGACCTGCCCGTGGTTGTTCAGACCATGTGGAAGGATCGCCTTTTTCTTTCAGATTCAACCGTAGAGCGCATCGAGAGCCTGGGCCGCATGGGCTGCGGCCTTGTGCGCTTTGCCGTCCCCGATATTGCCGCCGCCGAAACCCTCGGCCGGCTGGCCGCCCTTGTATCCATGCCCCTGGTGGCGGACATTCACTTTGACTACAAAATAGCCCTGCGCTGCCTGGACTTCCCCATCGCCAAGATACGCATCAACCCCGGAAACATCGGCGATAGGGAAAAAGTCCGCCGCGTCCTGGAAAAAGCCGGGGAAAAAGGCATCCCCATCCGAATAGGCGTCAACGCCGGCAGCCTCCCGCAAGACTTAAGGGAGAAATACCTCACACAGAGGCACAAAGTCACAGAGAAATATGAGTCGTTGCCTTCTGTGCCTCCGTGCCTCCGTGTGATAGAACAGGGGATAAAGTCAGAGGCTTTGGTTTTGGCTAATGCCCTTGTGGAAGCCGCCGAGCGGGAGTTGGCCCTTTGCAGCGAATTCGGCTTTACCAATGTTTTGGTGTCGATGAAAGCCTCGGGAATTGCCGATACTATAAATGCGAACCGCATTCTCAGGAAACGTTCCGACGTTGCCCAGCATATCGGCGTTACCGAGGCGGGGCCTCTGGCGGCGGGCATTGCACGGAGCAGCGCCGCCCTGAGCCTGCTGCTTGCGGAAGGCATCGGCGACACGCTGCGGGTGTCCCTGAGCGACACCATGGAAAACGAGGTGATAGCCGCCAGGGAAATTTGCGGGGCGGCTGCCGAAATTGCCGGTGCCCTCAGGGGAGACCCTGTGACGGCGGGCAGGCTGCGGCGGGGCGGGGTGCGGATCATTTCATGCCCGCGCTGCGGACGGCACGGCTTCGACACCCACGGCTTTTGCGAACGATGGCTGGCGAGGCTGTACGGGCTGGAAAAAGACATCGCCATCGCCGTCATGGGCTGCGAGGTGAACGGGCCGCAGGAAGCGAAACACGCCGATCTGGGCATTACCGGCGCGGGGAACAGGGTGCTGATTTTCCGGTATGGCAAAATCGTGCGTACCGTTTCCGCCGCCGATGCGGACGCTGCGTTCGCCGAAGAGCTTGCCCTTTTCTGACGAAACAGCGGCGATTTGCATTTTTCGGCTGTTTTTGTTACAATTTAGAGGGAGGAATAAATGAAAAAATTGCTGTTGGTTGTACTTATTGTCCTGCTTGCCGGTGCGGCGGCGTTTGCCGATCATCCGGGCAAGGTCGGGCTTGGCGGCATTGCGAGCAACGGATACCACATGGGCCATGGATATACTTTTAACCTGGGCCTGAGTTTTCAGGCGGATCCTGTCCCGGTATTCTGGGGACTATTCATGCACTTTTTTCCAAACAGTTATTCTCCCAATGGTTTTGCCCTGGGCATAACGGGCGATTATTATCTTCTTGAATGGGACCTTGTTTCAAAAACCGCGACCAATGAAGAAGGTTCATACGATGTTAAGATTCACTGGTATCTGGGGGCAGGTTTGTTTGGCAACCTGCATTTGGGGAGGAACGAATATATCGCCATTGACGCGGGAATCCGCGTCCCCTTCGGCGCCTCCTGGCATGCCACAGATACTCTTGAAGTAACTGCTGGAATTGCGCCCGGCATAGGAGGCCATTCCCACCGAAAAAATAAATTTCATTTTGTTTTCCCGGTTGAAGTAGCAGTACGGTACTGGTGGTTCTGAGCAAGTCAATGAAAGGGAACTATCACAGGTTTTTGCTAATTTTCCTCCTGCTCTTCTGCGCCGGCCTTGTTTGCGCACAGACACCGATAGGACATGGTCCTGACGGGCCGGGCCCGCGCGACTGGTGGTATACCCTGGAACGGGGCAAGCAGATGTTCAGGCGGGGGGATTACGGAAACGCCCTGCTTGCCTTTGAAGACGCACGGCGGCAGCGGCAGGCGATGTACGAACGGATGGAGCGCGACCTTATCGATCTGCTGTCCATTTACGAAGTCCGCCGCATGAATGATTCGCTTGACTGGGTTGAGCGGTACATTGAAGAACGGCATTATACGCGCGCCGGTGAAGCCCTGCGTGAATTGTACTACCGAATCCCCAGGGAAAATTTTAAAAATTCCGCAACTGCTGCCCTGAATGCGCTCGGCACCCTGAAAGAGTACCCCGAAGCAGAGCATTGGATCGGAGAGACCTACCTGGTAGAAGGCGAATTGTCCCTTGCCCTGAACCAGTTTCAAAAAGCGCTCGTTATGCAGAACCTTATGGAGAATCCCGGTTACGCAACGGAACTCCTGTATAAAATTGCCGCAATACGGCGGGTGCGGCAGGAATACAACGAGATGGAAAGGATACTTCTTTCGGTTTTAAGCACCGACAGACTGTGGTCGAGCGAAGAAGAATCCTCATCTACCGGAACTGAGCTGCTGCCCGGAACGTCGCCGTCCTTCGCAAAACAGGCAATGGCACGAACGCTGGAAAACAACGGCATCGACCGCTTCATCACCCTGTACCGCTACAGCCATGACGAAAGCGCCCATGCCCACCGCCTTCTCGGTTTTTATTATTATGTTTCCGGCAGGCACGCTCGTGCGCAGGAACACCTTATGTTCGCCTTCCTCATACAGAACACCGTTATCATCGACGAAGTGAAACGCCGCCGTTTCGACTATGCGTTTACCAGCCTTGAAGCCCTTGGTCCGGAAATAACCAGAAATCCCGTTCTGGCAGATTACGCAGAAAAGAACGAATATTACAAAACCGCCTACTACCTCGGAGCGAGCCTCTACAGCAGCGGCAAGAACAACGCCGCCATAAGCATCTGGAATTTCCTCGCCGGCCAGAACAGCGCCGGAGAATGGCAGCGCCGCGCCCAGTCGCAGTTACAATCCCCCCACGTCGAACGCGGCCTGGAACTGCAGTAACAGGGTATTTGCCTCTTTTTGCGGAAATTGCTATAATTCTTCCCGGAACATTAAAGCAAATCGAAACCTTGCGCCATATATATAGTAGCACTGTGTGTGCTAATATATTTGAGCAGGAGTAGAAAATGGGTATTGTACAAGCGGAAATCACT
>WRJO01000056.1 GCA_009778545.1 Treponema sp.
AGACCTGGTTGAATACGAGGTAAAAGCCAATTTCCGCGTACTGGGAAAAGAGCTTGGCAAAGACATGAAAGCCGCCGCCGCCACAATAGAGGCGCTGTCCCAGCAGCAGATCCAGAGTCTGCTTGCAGGCGCTTCCCTGCCGCTGGAAATTTCCGCCGCAGATGGCGGCGCACGAACGGTAACGATTACCGCCGACAAGCTCGACATCCGGCGCAGGGAAAAGGCAAATCTGCGGATACTCAACGAGGGAACCCTCACCGTCGGCCTCGACACGGAAATTACCGCCGAGCTTTCCCGCGAAGGCGACATCCGCGACCTCATTCGCGGCGTACAGAACAGCCGAAAGGAAATGGGGCTTTCCATCACCGACAGAATCCGCCTGACGGTCTTCGGTTCTGACAACCTGAAAGAAGCCTGGAACGATCTCGCCCCCCTCGCCGCCGCCGAAACACTGGCTGTTGAAACCATCTGGGCAAAAACCGAAAACATGATTACTCTGGAAGCGGGAGAAGATAAGTGGTTTGTGAAAATAGTGGTTAGTGATTAGTGAATAGTGATTAGAGGAGTAATTTGAAAATGAAGCATAAACAAAGAAGCCAGGCCAGAAGTCCTAACTACCCACTACCCACTATCCACTATCCACTTCTTTTCTTACTCTTCCTCGCCATCTCCTGCCGTACCACCCAACACATACCCGATACGGCTCTGCTTGACACCGGGTATCTTCCGCTGGATGCGGATGCGTCCGTTTACGTTACCATTGACGTTGTTAACGCGAGGCCTGTTTTGGATCTTATGGAAATTGGCGCGGCAGACAACAGGCAGTTCGCACAGATGCTCGATATGACGCGGTTCGCTGCTGCGGCTTATTTTACCGGAAGCGACAGGCGTTTCCAGGTGCATGCCCTGGGAAGCTATCCCGCAGGCAGGGCAAAAATGGCCCTGGGGGCGAATAAGAACTGGAAGAAGCGGCGTTCCGCGCAGTCCGGCGAAGAGTACTGGTATTCTGCGAAAAACGGCCTTTCCGTCGCCCTTGAACCGCAGCGGGCGTTTGCCGCTGTTGCTGCCGCCGGCGTTAATCAGGAAACGCCGGCCGATCCTTTTTATACCAAGCCGGGGACTAAAATCCCCGACGGTTTCGCCGAATTCGGCAGGGGCGCGGCGCTTGCGTTCTGGCTGGAAAATCCCGGCAGCATCATCAACGGGAAATTACAGGAGATGGGGCTTCCCCTTGAGATTCCGGCGGAACAGGTCTTTGTCAGCCTCTTTCCCGAAGCGGAAAGCGCGGCAGACGGCACCGAAGCGGAATATACCGCCTATATTCGAATTCAAACTTTCAGCGAGACGCAGGCACGGGCGTTTACCGGGGTACTCGGTTTTGCCCGTATGCTCTTTCCCGCCGATGCCGCATCGGGCGGCGCGGCCATGCTGATGCCCCTTCTTTTTGCCCATCCACCGGTTCAGGACGGCAGAAACCTTACCATCAAGACCAACACGATGACCGCCCGTGAAATAGCTTTACTCTTTTCCCTTTTTTCGCTATAAATATTTCCATGCCTACATATGAATACGAATGCAAAAAATGCCATTATAGCTTTGAAGTTTTCCAGTCTATGAGCGACGAACCGCTGAAAACCTGCCCCAAGTGCGGAAAGGAGATCCGTAGATTGATCTTTGGCGGCGCAGGGGTAATTTTTAAGGGTCCAGGCTTTTATGTCACCGACAAGGCCAGGGGGCAAACCGGCGGTGCAGCAAAAACAGCGGCACCTGGCGCATCAGGAGACGCCGCCGCCAAAGATAGCGGCGAAGCGGCAGCATCCGCACCTGACACAGCGAAAGACGCCGCCGCAAAAAGTGCCGCTACAGGAGATGCCGGTTCCAGAGGAAACGCTGCCAAAGAAACCGGCGACAGGGCAGCCGGTTCCGGCGGACATACAAAGCCCAAACCTGCGGCAAAGACCGCTTAGAGCCAAAGCCGAGGACGGTATTGAGCAAAAGGCCCCGTTTTTTTTGCGACAACTGCGGCGCCGAGGTAGATCGCGGCGAGAAGGCCTGCCCGCGATGCGGCAGGTTTTTCGCATCGGTACGCTGCCCCGCCTGCGGCTACACCGACGACGAAAACGCCTTCAAAAACGGCTGCCCGTCCTGCGGCTATTCCGCGCCGCCCGGCGCAAGCTATACCGCCCGTCCCCCGGAAAAAAAAGTCCCCGCAGGCCCCCTGCCCCTGTGGGTATACCTCCTTTCCATCGCCGCCTTCATCGTCGTAGCCATCCTGCTCCTCAGACTCGCTGCGTGATATTACTCGCAATTACCAACACAGAGGCACAGAGGCACGGATAATAAGAAAAGCCAGGATGGATGCAGATCGCTAATCCCCTTTACTTCTGTGCCTTTGTGCCTCCGTGTGAACTCTTCTTGGAATAAATTCACACGCTAAGGGCGGCGTCATGGAAAGCGCTGGGGGCGGTGCGGAGGAATTCCGCCAGGACGATCGCCATGGAGTCCAGAGTTGTCTTTTTGCGCTTTATCGAGGTAAGGTCAACATCAAGTACCAGCCCGCTTTGCAGCAGGTGGGGGTTTGCCATGTAGTCCAGCCGGGCGTATTCCGCTTCCAGCACGGCAAGGCGTTCCTCCATTACCCGCCGCTCGATGGGATAGAGGAATTCGTACATGTTGGTTATGCGCTCGTGCATCCTCGCAAGGCGGGCGCGGACGCTTTCCTTCCGGTGCTGAAAGGAAATGTCCCCCCATTCCAGGGGCAGCTTCTTCAGGCGGTTCTTGTTCTTCTTAGCCAGATCGTCAAAATCGTTAACCTTAAAAACAGATTTGGAATCCTGATAGATAACGTCAACCAGTTCCCACAGATGTCCGACCTTGTCTTCAAAGGCTTTTATCTCCGCGTCATAGGCACCGCATTCCCCGGCAAGGCGGCTGTCGTCCAGCAGCCTGAACGATATCCGGTAATGCTCGTCGGGCAGGCCGGCGGGATCATCGTCGCCGTATTCGCGGATAACCGTCGTGCGGCTGTTTTGGCAGTTCTCCAGAAACTGATAGCTCATCCTTGCAGCGTCCAGGGTAGACGTGATCGTGTTAACCGCAGCGGCATATCCCTGCGCATAGATGCTCTCTATGCCGGAACTGCTGCTGATGCTTTTGCAGATTCCAGCCATATCAAAATCGGCAGAATCCTGCCGCGAGCCGAGATCGATTATCCGCTCGATAAGCGCCCCCCCGTCGATGCCTTCCGGCGGCCCCAGAGCCTCGATTTCGCTTTCGATAACGGCGGCAAAATGGGCAGCGACAAGATCGCGGGCCAGATACCTTACCGCCGCATGGTAACGGAAAGCCGGATCGACAAGGACGGCATCGGGTATGTTGACGCAAAGCTTAACGTCGGTTACGTTTTTGGGCTTAAGGGCGTTGTCCCGGAAGGCGCACTTTACCACTTCGCAGGTATTTTCGGAAGTAAGGAACGCTCCGGCGTCGGTCTTTTGCCGGAGAATGCTGTTGGTGTAAATCTCCATGTCCCTTCCGCCGCCCGCCTCCAGAACCGGAGAGCTTTCGATGTCGCCGGAACTTACCCGGTCCTCTATGCCGTATGCATTGAGAAGTTCGGCAACCTCGTCGGGCGTGCGGCGCGAAACGCCTCTGGCGACGCCTTCTCCGGCTTCATCGCTTTCGGCGCAGTTGCGGATTTTTCTGCCGTCGGCGGTTTCCAGATAGCGGCTGAATATCCCCCTAAAGTTCCGCTCAAGGCAGTTATGCAGCCGCTCCTCCAGCCCCTCCGCTTCAAGGCGGGCAAATATTTCTTTGGGCAGGGCGGCTTTAAGGCGGCGGACAAACCTGCCCGTTTCCTCCGCCAGGATAGTATCCGCCATCCGCCGTTTGTCGGACAATGCAACTGAAGCCATCGGGCAACTCCTTTTACCGGGTGTATGGAATTTCCTGCAAAACTATACTATCATTATAACAGGTGTTTGAGAACCACTGCCATTATGATTGAAAAGCTTGACGAACTGCTGAACCGGCACGATTTCTTTATCCTCACCACCCACGATCCGCCGGATGCCGACGGCATAGGGGCCCAGTTGGTACTGGGCTGCATATTGAGGAGCAGGGGAAAGCGTTTCCGCATCATCAACGCAAGCCCCACGCCCGAACAATTCCGCTTTATGGACCCTGCCTCCCAAATCGAAAGCTGGGACCGCGAAAGGCTCGGGTCGCTGGCAGAACAGGGCGCTATGATTATCGTAGACACCGCCGACGAATACAACATCGGGAACATGCGCGAGGCCTACTGCCGTTCGCGGGAAGTGTTTGTCATCGACCACCACGAGCCAAAGCCCCATGCCGCCTTTGACGGCATCTACGACCAAACCTGCGCTTCCACCTGCGAACTGGCAGTCGAACTGGCGGAAGCTGCGGGCGCTGCCATCGACAAGACGGCGGCCTTTGCCGCCTACACCGGCATTGTCTACGATACGGGCTTCTTTGCCTATGCGAAAACGGGTGCGCGCACCTTCCGGGCGGCGATCTCCCTGCTGGAACTGGGGGCCGACCCCACCGAAGCCTTTGTCCGGCTCTGCCAGAACACCCCCACGCGGGTACTGCTCCTGCAAAAAAAAGCCCTTGCCAGCATGACCATCTGCCAGGGCGGCAAAATCGCCGCGATGGTCCTCCGCAACGAGGACTTTGCCGCCGCCGGCGCAACCCTCGAAGACACCGACGGCTTTGTCAACTTTCCCCTTAAATCCAGGGACATTGCCGTGTCCCTGATGGTTAAGGAAACGCCGGACCTCAAGGTACGCTGTTCCCTCCGCTCAAAAGGATCGGTGAACGTCGCAAAAATAGCCCAGGGGTTCGGCGGCGGCGGGCACATAAACGCTTCGGGTTTCAAGAGCGACATGGATGTAGACCAGGCGCTTGAAAAAACCCTTGCCGCGATAACAGAGCATCTGGAAGGACAGTGAACAGGAAATTAGCCGTTACCATCGTTATTTTTTCCCTCTGCGCCGCCGGCATAGCCGTTCTTGCAAACTGGCCGAACAGCAATAAAACGCCCCGGGAACGGTACCGCACGCGGGTCATCGATCCGTCAACGCTGGGCAGAACCGAAGAGGATTTTGAACTATCGGAACAGATGGCATACGACGACGCATACAGCCTCAAGGGTTTTCTTGCCGAGGGCGAACAGGCGATATCCATACTGAACTACGACTTCGACAACGACAGCATCGAGGAACAAATCGTCGCGTACCGCAGCCAGCAGGACGCGGATAGCCCCGTCTGCATCACCCTTTTTGCCTACGACGAACGCACCCGCGCGTACCGCCGTTTCTGGAACGCCCCCACTGCGGCAGACATGCCGGGAACCGTTTCGCTGTTTACCCAGGACCTCCTCGGCGACCGCAGCGCCTGCGTGATCATCACCGGCATGAACCGGCAGGGCGGCCATACGATGACGGTCTTTCTGGGCAGCCTTGGGGAAGACAGGAACAGGCCGTTCCCCAAAATCGCCGAGATACAGATGGACGGTTCCATTACCATCCAGGAGACGGAGCGGACGACGGCGTACCGGCAGGGCATCGCCAAGGGGCAGCCCTTTATAATAAACGCCTACGGCAGCGACAGCGAGTCGGACAACGTGCTGGACAAAATAGAGATCGCCCACGAATATAACCAGGTAAAGGGCATCTACGAGGCGGGCAGAATATCCCGCGTTCCCGGATCGCAGATCGAGCAGCGGCGTCTGCGGGAGATACTGTCCGGGGGAACAGGCGTCTTTGAGGACTTTATCAACGACCTCTGGTACCATGTCAACGCCGACGGCACCATCGACAAAAACCTGTACCTGTACTTTGAGCCTGAAAAGCGCGAGATCATATTTTACGGCGACGAAACCCAGCAGGTATTTACCTGGCTGCATTCCAATTCCACCCGTTACGGCCTGTACATCGCCAGCCAGAACATCTCGGTGACAACGCTGCGCCGGTTCCTTGACATAGAACTGGAATCCCTGGACAGCATCAAGATGCGGGTATTTGAGGATGTCAAGCTGAAAATCGGCATCAGCGCGTCATGGGACGGATCGTACCGCCGCGCCGGAACGCTGGCGCAGGCCTCAGTCGGGCACCGGTCCGTACAGCCCTACACCAACGCCACCTACGACAGCTCCATAGGGCGGCTGCAATTCCACGACAACGGCGAATACGAGCTCCATTCCGCCGGCGCGTCCTCCAGGGGCCGCTATGCTTTTTTCCGCGTAGACGAGAACGACCTTCTGGAGCTGCGCCCCCATCAAAGGCATGCAAACCCCGAAGACCGCCTAATCTACCATATAACCGACGCGAACAGATCGGGCAGCGAAGGCGAGCCCGTCACCGAAAACCTCAGCCTGTTGCGTGTTCGCCTGGGTGCCGCCGGTATCCACCACCTCCACGAAAGCAGCATTATCTTAACCCGCGCCCGGTAGGGGGGAAGTGGGTAGTGGGTAGTGGGTAGTGGGAAGCGGGAAGTGGGTAGTGGATAGTTATCTTTCAGGCGTTACTGGACAGAGATGCTATTTTACACTAACATTAAGAAATGTTACATGAATTAACGATCGCTGTAGAAGATAATGTCTACCAAACTTTGAAACCTATGGTTGAACAGCAAACCATCAGCTCATTCCTGGACGAATTCGTACAAAACCGTGCCAAAGAGCGGCAAAGACCTGCAATAATGGCATTACGGGGAACTTTACATCACATTGATACTTCCGATCTCCGTGACGAGGCGACCGGTTTTTATGAATATCGTTGATTCTATAAAAAACTGTTGGTCGAGAAAAGCGAAGAATATGCACTGAATGTTATTTCGTACATGCAAACCGGAACCGTTATTGAACTTAACGCCGGTCTAAGCCTTTCAGCTGCCAAAATAAGCCGAAGATATAAACTGCCAATGGCTGATAGTATTATTTATGCAACAGCATTGCACTATTCGGCAGTAACTTACACATGCGACAAACACTTTAAAGATATTAATGATATCAGGTATTTTCCAAAAACCCGATAATTAAAAGACGCTGGTGGTTATCGGACACCGCTAACACCCCCCACTCACTACTCACTACCCACTACCCACTACCCACTTCTATGCTATAGTACGAAGACCACCAATGGCACGATACAACGCGAACAATTTACCGCAGTCCCCCACTTCCTCCCTCCTACTTCCTGCTTCCTACTTCTTTTCTTCCCCCATTCGTTTCCATTCGCGTAATTCGTTGACTCTTGTATTATTCCTGCTATTCTTCGCCGCGTTCCCCCTCCACGCCCGCGACGTGGCGATCATCGTCCAGGACATCGAACTGGCCCTGCCGCTGGAGGGGGCGGTGATCCGTTCCTGGGACGGCAGCCAATACGTTTGCGACAGAGAGGGCAAGGCGCTGGTCTCTGTGCCGGACGGGCGGCAGACGATGATCCAGGCGGCGTATCCGGGCTACGATAATGGCAGGCTGCTGGTCGCGGCAGAGGGCGATACGTTCACCCTGGGGCTGCGGCTTTCCGGCATCATGGAGGGCAGGGAGCTGGTAATCGAGGCGGCAAGGCCGGGGAGCAGCGAGACCAGGACAGGGCGCAGCGTCGCCGTTTCGGGGCGGGAAATTGCCCAAACCGCCGAGATAGGGATTGTCGAGGACGTGGTCAGCTCGATCAAGCTGCTGCCGGGGGTAGGCTACGCGGGGTTCTTCGACGCGCTGCCGAGCATCCGGGGGGGCGACCCGAACGATCTGAGCGCGGCGCTGGACGGCTACTATATCACCAACCCCTATCACTGGGGCGGTGGATTTTCGATCTTCGATCCCCGCATGGTGCAGAGCGCCCAGCTTTCCCACGGCGTGTTCTCCAGCCGGTACGGCCATACGATATCCGGCCTTTTGGAAGTAACGTCGAAAAAGCCCTCGCCAACCGAAACCGAATTCGAGCTTGGCGTGAATACCAGCGCGGCAAACTTTAACCTGTCGTTTCCCCTTGCCGGAAAAGGCGGCATCCTCGCCATGGGGCGGATCACCTACTACGATCCGTTTATCGCCCTGGCAAAACAAATGGCAAAAGCAATTCCGCTATTAGAGGCGGTAGAATCGATACGGGTAGCCCCATACATCAGAAGCACGGCGATAACCGGCAGCTACCGTTTTTCAGACAGCATTGAACTGAACGCCACGGGCTTTTGGGGCATGGACGGAATCGGGGTGACGTTTGACAACGGGACCGAGACGACAACGGAAATGACCAGCAGGTCGTCGATGATCTTCGACTGGACCAATTACCAGGGATTTATCAATGCCGTCCTGTCATGGAACCCGCGCAGCAACATGCTGCTGAAGCTCTCGTCGGGAATCGGCTATGAAGACGCGGTAGTTGACGCGGATATACAGTTCAACATCATTGACAAACGTTTTTCCGCAACGCCGGAGAACGAATGGTATTACAGCCTGCTCTCTGATTATGCCGACCCGGCAAGGCTGCATGATCCATACAGCTTCAGCACGGGGACGTTTGCCAAAGAATCCGATGTGATGTTCAACGTCCAGGCCCGCATCGACTACGACTGGGAATTGGGAAGCGGCCTTCTTGCCGCAGCGGGGCTGCAGGAAATGTTTAACCAATACCGCGCAAAGGGCAGCCAGAAAACGCGCGGGGAAAAATGGCTTGGCAGCTTTGGGCTTGCCGAACAATACGGCATCCTTGCCGACATGGGCATTGATGTCGGCGCTATTGCTCCTATCGACCTCGCCATTCTGCAGAGGTCCCTGCTTGTCAGCGTTCCGGTACAGTACGATCCCGACGCGGGCAACAGGCTCTTAAGCACGTCGGGCTATGCCCTTGCCGAATACCGCACCCCGGACAACCGGTTAAACGCCGAGCTTGGCCTTCGCCTCGATCACTATACCCTGCTCGGCAGGGGGTTTACCCTGCAATCGCAGCCGGCGCTGAACCCCCGGCTTAACGTCGATTATAACGTGCTGAAAAACTACCGGATGCTGGAGTCGCTGGACATCGGCGCAGGTACCGGCCTGTTCACGTCAATGAACAACAACATCTTTATTGCCGAAAAAGAATACGGCATCGACCTATTAAAGCCGAACCGCTCCTGGACTTCCATCCTGGGTGCCAAGCTGGAGTTTGCCGAAGGCGTTAATTTCAATATTGAAGGCTATTACAAATACGTTTTTGACCGCATGTACGTCCCGATTTACTTTACCCTGGACGACATCGACGTGCGTCCGCAATTTAACGGCGAAGGCAGGGTATGGGGCATCGACTTGATGCTGCAAAAAGTCCAGTCCCGCCTTTGGGACGGCTGGATTTCCTATTCCTACAGTTGGGCAAAGTACCGCGACCCGGACAGCGGAGACGCCGACATGGGCATTTCGGGCGGGCTGCGGGGAGACGGCTGGTACTTCCCATCGTACCACCGCTTTCACAACCTGAACCTTGTCCTGAATATCAGGCCGGCCCCCCATATCAACATCTATACCCGTTTCGGCCTCGCGTCGGGGACGCAGCTTATGCGGCGCATTGGCGACGGCCCGTTGAGCTACCCGGTATATGTGTACGACGAAGGTTCGGCTGACAATCATTTTATTGAAATGTACCGGTGGCCTTCCGTGCGCGATGAAAACAACCGCACTACCCCGTCGCTTCCGATGGATGTCAAGTTTTCAATCTTCGGGCAAAGCCAAACAGGCAAGGCCCGCTACGAGGTATACTTTGCCATCGAAAACGTGCTCGCCCTGGTGTACGCCCCGCAGGGAAACACCACGTACAACCCCTATACCGGCGAAGTAGACTCGGGCAGCGAATCCGCCGCCTACGGGATACCTATCCCCATACCCTCATTTGGGTTTAAGATTAGTTATTGAAGCTTTATGGCATCTAAAACTTTTCTCCAGATACCTCACACAGAGGCACAGAGGCACAAAGTTTTAACTCGCGCTTTTCTCTGTGCCTTGGTGCCTCCGTGTGAGTAAACAGGGAAAGAATGTATTGTAAACAATTAGTTGCTATAAGATACTAGAAGAAAGTTGGGAGTAGTAATGAAAAATGTTTTTGTTTTGGCTTTGGTTGTAGCTTTCTTTGCGGGGTGCGCTTCGCTGGTGGACAAGGCGGGGCAGGCGCTGGACGGTTCCGCCTTTGAGGAAAAGAAAATCGCCGTGTACAGCGCGGCAGACATGGAATTGTGGGAGATGCAGAACAAGGCGGGGGAACATTCGCTAATCATTTTTTTGAATCGGTTTCCCGCCATGAAAATACGCACCGCCATGCCCGACGCTTCGGGGGACTTTAACGTAACGGCGCTGGACTACCTGGGGGGCAATCCCCACGGCTGGAACGAATACCGCCTGGAACTGTTCGGCCAGGGAACAGCCAGCCTGGGCGGCACATCGGCGTCGATTGCAATCCCCGGCGACATTGAGCCGGTGCAGATAGCCTGGGGCAGAATCCGCCGCTACGACACCCGCATAACCGGGAACGAAGCCCTAACCAACCTCCGCAACCGGCGCGAACGGATCCTTGCCCTGTGCGAATGGATGAACAGCCTCCCCAATTTGCCCGAGCTGGCTGGCCGGCCCGAATTTGAAACCTACTGGAAGCCGCTGCTGTTTCCCGAAATGGTGGCAAAAAAGAAGCGTCCCGCCGGCTGGGAACAGAAGAGCGACATCCGGGTAAAGGCCGAAGACATCCGCTGGAACACCGGCTACACGGAACGGGTATTCCCCGAACTGCTCGCGCCGATCCGCAACTCCGGCACGATGCTGCGCGACTGGGAAGAAGCCCTGGACTGGATATACATGGAATACGAATGGGAAAGAATCAAAGAACGCCTCTCGCAGGAAACGTTGCTAATGCGAAAGAAGTAATTCGTTGAGATATTATTCCCTGGTACTCACACGGAGGCACAGAGGCACTGAGGCACAGAGGTGAAGAGGGGGGGGAGAGGAAGTAGGAAGTAGGGGGGGCTTCTTCGGAAGAACTATTGTTTTCCGAATAACGAACCCTCTTTCTTCCGTCTGTGCCTTTGTGCCTCTGTGTGAAAATATTGGGAATAATACCTCTGCTTGAGTAATTGCTTGAATTTCGATAAGGTAGAGACACTAAGGGGGGTTTGATGGAAAGCGGAACCGTGACATTTACGCTGATGGAGATGTTCAGGCTGGGAGGGGTGTTTATGTGGCCCCTGCTTGCCTTCTCGATAGTGACGATTACCATAGGCATCGAAAGGCTGATCTATCTGCTGTACCACAACCTGAAAGTCGACGATTTGGGCGCGAAAGTCTCCGAAATACTGGCTGCCCGCGACTACCAGAGGGCAAAAGATTACCTGTCCGCGCAGACGGAGCGGCGCATGGGGGCGCGGATACTGCTTGCGCTGGTTAACCGGGCGACGCCCGTCGCTGGCAAGGCATTCTCCGAGCACCACGTTGAGCGGGCGGTGGAAACCGAGGCGATGATCTGCATCAACTCGCTGGAAAAGGGCTTTAACTTCCTCGTCGCCCTTGGTTCGCTGTCCCCCCTTACCGGCTTTTTGGGAACCGTATCCGGCATGATTGGGGCATTCAAATCGATCGCCGAGGCGACCGAGGTAAACGCCCAAATCGTCGCCAACGGCATCTACGAGGCGCTGATAACCACGGTATGCGGCCTGGTCATCGCCATCGTCGCCATGATCTTCCACTCGGTCTTTACCCACATGGTTGACAACTTTACTTCCGGGGTCGAAAAGATCTGCTCCGACCTGATTGCCGACATTGCCATTCAAGAAGAAAAATGAAGCTAAAAAGAGCGCACAGGCTGGGCTTTGCCGAATCGAGCGCGGCAAGCGACGTAGCGTTCCTGCTGATCATCTATTTTATTGTCATAGCGGGCTTTAACATCAACAAGGGCTTTCTGATAAACCTGCCCGCCAAGGATTCTACCCGCCTGATACTCCGTGACGATCTTATGCGTTTCGAGATCGACGGCGACGGGTATGTCATCTACGAGTCGGAACTTGTCGGCATCCCCGAAGCGGCTAACCTGATACGCTCGGCGCAGGCGGCAAACCCCAACATCGCCGTTATCCTCAGCATCAACCCCGCCGCAAAATGGCAGCGGATAGTGTCGTTTGTCGAACTTGCCCAGGACCTGCAGATCGATTCGTTCTCATTCTCCATGATGAAGGATGTTCCGCAATGAAGCTGAAACGCGACAGGGCCAAGGGCTTCTCCATCCCGCTTAATTCCATGTCGGACGTGGCGTTTTTATTGCTGATCTTCATCATGCTGGTCGCGCTGATCAACTACCGCAAGGAAGTAAAAATCGAATATCCCGAGGCGGACACCGCGCTGCGGACGACCGCCGAAAAGAACCTTGAGGTATGGGTGGACAGGGAAGGCGGCGTATACCTGGACGGCGATGCGGCGGACCTCCTTGCCCTTGAAAAGAAGATAGCCGATCTGTACCGCAGCGCTCCGGACACGCGGGTGCACATAATCGCCGACAGGGACACGCCTTACGAAAAAATCAACGCCGTGCTGGAGATACTCCAGATACTCCAGTACCGGGTGGTAAGTTTTGTGGTGAAGAATGCTGAATGAAAAACGCCTGCGGCTGGCGGTATTGGCCGCGGTCGCGCTTGCCCATATTCTGATGCTCCTCTTTTTTGTCGTCAACATGAGCGCCATGTCCCAGGCTGAACAGGAAAACGCCCGCGTAATGAAGGTAACCGACCTTGATGAAGAGCCGCCGCCTCCGCCGGAAGAAGACATACCGGTGGTCGAAGCCATTGCCGAAGAAATGATCGAAACCGACACCGAGCCGGTGCAGACCGTGGTCGCGCCGGGAACCCTGACCGCCTCCACGCCGTCCTGGGACGACTACCTTCAAATTCACCTGGTTTCCGACCCGCCGAAATTCGACGAGCGGGAAATATCTTCCGCCCTTGTCTATCCGCCCATAGCCCTGCGCTCCAGCATTGAGGGCAGGGTAATACTGGAACTGTTTGTCGACAAGAACGGCTATGTGCAGCAGGTCCGCATCATGATGGAGGATCCCCCTGACCGAGGCTTCGGCGAGGCAGCGGTAAAAGCCTTTACCGGCAGGCGCGGCACACCCGCGATGGCAAACGGCGAACCCGTCTCCGCCCGCTACCGCTACCCGGTGAGCTTCAGGATCAAGTAATCCGGAATACTTTCACGCCAAGGCGCAGAGGCGTTTATTGGTTAATTTCCACGCCAAGGCGCAGAGGCGCAGAGGACGCAGAGAGCGATTCGTTGCTCGCAATCTACTCGCAACCTTCA
This sequence comes from Treponema sp., assembly GCA_009778545.1. Classification (GTDB taxonomy): domain Bacteria; phylum Spirochaetota; class Spirochaetia; order Treponematales; family Breznakiellaceae; genus WQXQ01. Next base: position 13,325 of record WRJO01000056.1, read on the forward strand.
AGTTATGCGAAGGAGGGAGGAGGAAGTAGGGGTTTGTACTTCGAATTATAGGGATATACTTCGAGAGTACGGTCGTTGTCCGAACGACAACCCCCTATTATTCCTCTGCGTGCTTTGCGCCTCTGCGTGAGGCATTTGGGAATTAGTTTAGAAGTCGCTGGAGTCGGAGGCTAGGTCTTCGAATTCTTCCTGGGCTACTTCGCCGATTTTCTTGACGATCTGCACCGCCAGCTTCTTGCCCACAACGCCGGGGCGGCAGAGGAACTTGGGCTTTGAGCCGATGATAAGCGAGTAGGGGTCGCCGATGCGGGTGTTGTACAGCCGGATCACGTCCCCCACGCTGAGGGAAAGCACCTCGCGGACCGGAAGGTTTATCCTGCCAATTTCGGCAACGGTGTCGATGTCGACGGATTCAAGCTTGTCTTTAAGGACGTTGAGGTTTTCGGAAGAACCGGCGCGGTGCACGGTGGAGAACCAGAACTGGGTGGAAAGCTTGCTGATGATCGGCTCGATGGTTATGTAGGGTATGCAGAAGTTGATCATCCCCTCCACTTCCCCCACCTTGGTTTCCAGGGTAACGAGCACCACCATGTCGGTCGGTGGCACTATCTGGGCGAACTGGGGGTTGGTGTCGATCTGGCCAAGGCGGGGCCGCAGGTCGATTACCTGGGTCCAGGCCTCCCGCATGTTGCCCAAAACGCGGACGATGATCCCCTCCATAACGGACTGCTCAATGTCGGTCAGCTCGTGCTGGGATTTGGTTCCCTCGCCGGTGCCGCCGAACAGGCGGTCGATAATCGAGAAGGTAATCGCCGGGTCGACTTCCAGTATGGCGTTGCCCTTGAGCGGGTCCATGTTGATGATGGCGAGCGTCGTCGGGGTCGGGATCGAGCGGATGAATTCCTCGTAGGTAAGCTGATCAACCGAGGCGACGTGGACATGCACGACGGAGCGAAGCTGGGCGGAAAGGCTGGTGGTAGAGAGGCGGGCGAAGGTTTCGTGCATCATGGAGATGGTGCGGATCTGTTCCTTGGAGAATTTGTCGGGGCGCTTGAAGTCGTATATTTTGATCTTCCGGCTGTCCGCTGCCGGTTTGAAATCCTCCGGCTCGGTGTCCCCGGCGTTTATGGCGGTCAATAGCTGGTCAATTTCATCCTGGGACAGTACTTCTGTCATTCCCCGTATCCTCCGGTAATACTATACTATAAGTCTATTGTTTTTACTCCGGTTGTCAATGATTTGCACGGCTTTTTTTAGCGATTGCATATCGCCCCGATGAATTCACTGCTTGCCGCCTTGTTTCCCCCCGGCCCCACGCAGGACGGGCAGCCCGATTTGCAGGGGCAGCGGGCAAGCGCCTCGCCGACGGCGCCAAAAAGCTCGCCGACGCGGCGGGACAGCCCCTCGGCCAGGCCGGTGCCGCCGGGGTATTTGTCGTACACGTACAGCGCCGGAACGGAAAAATGGGGGTCCCTCACCCGCTCCGCTATGCCGAGGTCGCGGGGATCGCAGAGCAGGAAAACCGGCGCGATGTTCCGGATAAGCGTCCCCGCCCCCGAAAGCGCCGCCCCGACTGCCTGTTCATCCATCCCTGCAAGCGCCTTTCCCCCGTCGCTTTCCGGCGGAAAAAGCA